>JAFRNO010000556.1 GCA_017430155.1 Kiritimatiellia bacterium
ACTACTGGAGGGGAGAAATGGGAGGCGTGCTTCGACTCGCCGGAGAGCCTGCGCGCGGCGAAGTTTTTGCAGGGGCTGATCGCGGACGGCGTGGTGCGCGCTCTGCCGCAGCTGTCGATGTCGAACGACGTGGCGGACATGTTCGTAAACGGCGAGATCGTGAGCGTGTTCGGCGGCGAGGACCTCGTGGTGTACCTCACGGAGCGCCTGAACTTCCCCTCCGACCAGATTGGCCTCATGCCGTTCCCCGCGGCGGATGAGCGCTGCCGTCCCGTGCTTCAGGCGCACAAGCACTTCTATGCGATGACGGAGGGCGTGGGGCGGCGTCCGAAGGAGGAGCGCGACGCCGTGTGGGCGTGCGTGGAGCAGCTGGCGTCCGGTGAGGTGTACGACGAAACGGTGCGCAAGAACGTGGCGGAGGGACGCGCGCGGTGGTGTCTGCCGTCCGACCTCAAGCGTCTCGGCTTCGACGAACATCTCGCGGAGGTGCCACCCGGCATCCGCCAGATGTACGACGACCTCGCGGCGGGCAAGATTCGCGCGGTGACGGAACCGTACATGGGTTTCTGGCAGGCGGCGAGCGACCTCGTGAGCCGTCGGTTCCTCGGCATTCTCCTCAGCGACGCGGGGAAGGACCTCGACTGCGCAGCCGCGTTGAAGTCGATTTCGGACGACGCGAACCGCGGGCTCATGTTCGACGCGGACAAGGAGCGCATCGAAAAGGCGCGCCCTGTGGCGCGCGTGGTTCTCGGCGTGCTGGCCATTTGTGTGCTGGTGTGCGTATGGTTGGTGGTGAAAGGACAGAGGACAAAGGACAAAGGACAAAGGTTGGAGGACGGAGGACGAAAGACGAAGGACGCAACGGGAGGGCGAGCGTCCCCGCGAGCCGCCCGCCAACGCTATCTCCCCTGGTTCTTCCTTCTACCAGCAATCCTTTCCATCGCGCTGTGGAGCTATTGGCCGCTCATACGCGGCGCGCTGATGGCGTTCCAGGACTACCGCATCGTGGGCTCGGGTACGTGGGAGGGGCTCGACAACTTCATCCGCGTGGCGTCCGACCCCGGCTTCTGGAAGGCGTGGGGGCGGACGCTCCAGTACGTGGCAATCACGCTCGCGCTCGGGTTCGTCTCGCCCGTCATTCTCGCGCTCCTTCTGAGCGAGATCCCGCGCGGGAAGGTGTTCTTCCGCACGGTCTACTTCCTGCCGCATCTCACGAGCGCGCTCGTGGTCACACTGATGTGGAAGATGATGTTCGACCCCACGGAGAACGGCATGCTCAACCAGATGCTCGCATGGTTTGGGGTGAGTCGGCACGCGTGGCTGCAGGATCCGTCGTGGGCGATGACGTGCTGCATCCTGCCGGGCGTGTGGGCTGGCATGGGCACGGCGTCGCTCATCTACATCGCGGCGCTCGGAGCGCTGCCGCCGGACTACTACGAGGCTGCGGCGATCGACGGCGCGGGCATTTTCGCGCGTTTTCGGCACGTCACGCTCCCGCAGCTCATGCCGCTCATGGTGATCAACTTCGTGGGGGCGTTCATCGCGGCGTTCCAGGGCATGGGGTCGATCTTCCTCCTCACCTTCGGCGGACCCGGCGACGCGACGAACGTGCTCTCGCTCGTCATCTGGAAGGAGGCGTACAACAACCTGCGCTTCTCGACCGCCACGACGATGGCGTGGTTCCTCGGCACCGCCCTCATTGCATTTACCTACCTCCAGATCCGCTTCCTCCGCCGCGTCGAGTTCCGCCAGGCCGCCGCGAACTAGCCCGTGAATCATCACACGTGTGATAATCATGTGATGATTGTGTGAAGATCATCACGCGGAGCTTTGCTATCATACGCGTATCGGCAAAAGCCGAGAAAGGACAAGCGTATGGAAAACCTAAGAGGAAGCAAAACAACCGGGACGGCCGGGACAACCAGGACGGCCGGGACAACCGGGACGGCCGGGACAACCGGGACAGCTGAGACAACCGGGACAGTCGCATGTCCCGGAGGTCCCGCATGTCCCGGAGGTCCCGCATGTCCTGGAAGTCCCGGAGGCCCCGCAAGTCCCGGGCGAAGCAGCAGGGCCGTGGAAGTGCCGCAGATCGTGCTGCCGCACGGCGGCTACAAGAAACTGCTCGTCTATCGCAAGAGCGATATCATCTATCAGGGAACAGTCGCTTTCTGCCGCAGGTTTCTGCCGCCGCGCGGCGACCGCACGGTCGATCAGATGACGCAGGCCGCCCGCAGCTGCAAGCAGAACATCGCCGAGGGCAGTGCGGCCAGCGGCACCTCGAAGGAAACAGAAATCAAGCTCACCAATGTCGCCCGCGCCACACTTGACGAGCTCATCGAAGACTATCTCGACTGGCTCAAGACACACAGCGCCATCGAATGGCCTATGGACGACAGGCGGCGCATCGCCGCGCGGGACTACGCCAAGGAACATCCCGATTGGGAGGCCTGGCAGGCACATCTCAGGACACGCCCAGGTGAGACGGTCGCGAATCTGATGCTCACACTCTGCCATCAGACGCGCTACATGCTCGACAAGATGATCGCCGTCCAGGAAGCGGACTTCAAGAAATACGGCGGCGTGCGCGAGCGGATGCACGCGGCACGGACTGCGGCTAGGGGCGAAGAATGGGACAAGGGAATCTACTCGCGGCTCTTCGGCGCCCAGGATGCCGCTACTCTCGCGGCAATGGCAGCCGAAATCAAGCGGAAGGTGGATCGGATGGTCTGGTCCATCAAGCGGAGAAAGGGCTGGCAATGAGCCGTGGAGGGAGCGGGACAACCAGGACAGCCGAGACAACCGGGACAACCGGGACAGCCGAGACAACCGGGACAACTGCATGTCCCGGAGGTCCCGGAAGTCCCGGCTGTCCCGGCGGTCTCGGAAGCCCCGGAAGTCTCGGCTGTCCCGCCCGCGCTGAGGCGGACTGTGGTATAATACCGCCCGTGCAGAAGGCGAGTAAGAGATTCGCCTTGTTCGAGAAGGCCTTTCAGGAGGGGGCGGAGAGTCCGTCCCCCGTGCTTGCTTTGCCTTCGTTCTCCGGTTCGGCCACGGCATTCGCGGCCGCCGCGCTCGCGCGCGAAGAGCGGCGCGCGCGGGGCGCGCGCCCTACCGAGGAGGGTGCGCCGTTCGTGCTCGTGGTCACGCCGGGCATTCCGGAGGCGGATACGGTGGCGGACGACCTGCGCGTGCTGGAGGGCGAATGCGGCGTGCGCGCGCTCGCCTTCCCGCCGCCGCTGGAGGATGACCCTACATCGACGGCCGCGCGTCTCAAGGTGTCGGCGGCCCTCGGCGCGTGGCGGATGCGTCCGTATCCGCTCGTCGTCGTGGCGCCGAGCGCGGCGCTCCTGACGGGCGTGCCGGACGCCGCGGCGGTTGGCGCCGCGACGGTGCGTCTCGTGCCGGGCGAAGCCGAGAGCGCGTTTTCGAAAGTGCAGGCGCGCCTCGCCGCCGCCGGATATGAACGCGCCAGCGAGGTGACGTCCGTGGGACAGTACGCCGTGCGCGGGGGCGTGTTTGACGTATGGTCGCCTGATGCGGCACGTCCCGTGCGCGCGGAGTTCTTCGGCGAGGACCTCGAGTCGCTGCGCGAGTTCAACCCCGCATTGCAGACTTCGGTGAAGAAGATCCCCTCGGCGGAGCTGTCGCCCGTCGCCGTGCCGTCCGGCGCGAAGACGCGTCTTCTTGACGTGTTGCCGTGCGGCGCGACCATACGGTGGGTTGACCACAACGCCTACTCGGACATTTCCCATTCGCTGCTGGTGAGCGCGAACTTCCGCCAGATCTTCACGGGAATGCCCGCGCCGGTCGGCGTGCCGGAGGGGACGTTCCATTCGTCGCCGTTGCCCGGCTTCGCGGAACTGAGCGCGGAGTCGGCGCGCAGCCCCGAACTGCTGGAGGCGGCGCGGGGACGCCTCGAGGCCCACCTCGCGGCGGCTGATCGGAAGGGCGCGCTCGTGGTGGAGGACGGCGAGCTCTCGGGCGGGTTCGAGGTGCCGGGGCTCGTGGTGGTGACGAAGGGCGACCGCGTGGTCGCGCACCGGCGCCGCGCGCCGCGCGCGCAGGTGGCGGGCGTGGCGGGGCAGCGCCTCTCCGAGTCGCTCGAC
>JAFRNO010000557.1 GCA_017430155.1 Kiritimatiellia bacterium
CGCCGCGAGGCTGAGGTTGTTCGTCGCGATGAGCAGCGTCGAAGACGAGTGGTCGTAGTCCATCGGCTGCCCGACGTATCCGAGGTTGTAGATGGCGATATCGTATTTGCCCGCGTCGAGATCCAACGTCACGACATAGCGTCCCCACCTGCCGCAGTTGAAGAACACGTTGCTGTTGTTCGGATCCTTCAGGGTCGAGTACGACGAGCCATTGAACCGATAGAGGCGCGTATTGGTATGATACGCCCCGGCCGTCCTGTCCGAGTAGCACGTGCCGGCGCCGCAGACGCCCTTGCTCCGCAGCGCCGTCGTGATGTCCGCCACCCTGATTCGCGTCGAGCTGTAGCAGGCATTCGTGTAGGCGCGGTCCCCCGCAAGGAAGGCGGCGGCGCCGATGTCGCGCGAGCTGGATGTCGAATTGGTGAGCGCGCCCATCAGGATGTCGCAGGAGAGGCGTACCTTGCCCGACGAGACGGTCGTGCCGATCGGAACGGCGATCATGCCCGTCTGGCCGCTCCCGGTCACGCGCAAGACCGACGCGTTGGTCCAGCCATAGCCGGAGGTAGTTTTGTTGGGATCGACCATGGTGAAGACGGCGCCGCCGGCGATGCGGCGCCAGCCATCCTGGCCGGCATAGGGGGCGCCGTCGGGGACGAGGCGGCGGGCGTTGCTTTCGCTGACGCCGTAGGCGTTGTCCACGCTGGCCCGCTCGTAGAAGGAGGACTGGACGGTGTTCGTCACCGGGGCGAGGACGTAGGCGCCGGAGGTCGCGCCGGCGGGTTCAACCTGGCGGTAGCGGCGCGTGGAGAAGTCGTTCTCATAGACGGAGACGAAGTCCGTCGTGCCGGGGGCCTTCCACGAGACGGCGATGTTGTCGAACATCGGCGCGTCGGCCGCGTCCGTTGCCTGCTTGATTCCCTGCACGTAAAACGCGAGTCCGGCGATGCCGCCCGTTCCTTCAGTAAGCGGATTCACAAACGAGAACGTCGTCGGGACGTTTCCCGTGCCCTCCCATCGGCGGAAATCCACAGCCGAACCGCCAGCCGTCGCCGGCGTCGGATGCGCCGTGCCGAAGTTGGCGAAGGTCGCCGTGTAGGTGCCGGCGTCGAGGTCGATGACGGCCTCGTAGCGCATCCACGAGCCGGCCGCGATGTCGTTGCGGCTGTCATATTGCCCGTAATAGGCGGCGCTCGCATCCGCCGAGTTTCTTCCGCGCGAGACGGCGCGGAGGAACCATCCGAGGGGCTTGCCTTCCCCTCCTTCCTTGCCTCCTCGGTCGTCATAGAGACTTGCTGGGCCGAAATACATCGGAGAGGAGAAGGTCGAGGCGGCCACGTCGAGAGTCGACCTGTAGACCGGCCCGCACAGCGCAAAGGCGTTGCCTCCGGGGTTGAGGGAGGCCGTCTGCGCCGGGGTGCGGATATCGACGGAAATCTTGAGAACGCCATCAGTAAACTCGTTGTGGAATGGCTGCATCGCGACGGTGGTGCTCTGGTAGCTCGACGAGTTGGCGTTGACGAGGGCGGCTTGGTTGCCGCCGTCGTCCGCGACCGTGAAGAGGACGCTTGAGCGGCAGTAGCCGGTCTTCATCGCCCAACCGTCCTGATAGGCGGTGGCGGAGTTGTACGGTTCCCGACCCTCCGAGGCTATGCCGCTGACGGAGCGCACGAGCGCGCCGGGGATGTAGGACGTCTCCATCCAGCGGTCGGACGGCGTCGCGCCCGACGTGCGCGTCGTGAAGTCGTTGGCGTAGGGGACCGGCTCCTCGGCGGCGGCGATGCCGCAGGCGAACAGAACTGTCAGCAGAACGATTTTCGTTTTCATTGCTGTCTCCTATTTTCCGCAAGTCGCCCAAATTATAACCGACTCCTCCCCTTTCCTTCAACTACCCGCTTGGGTAGTTCGGGCAGCCTTGCCGGATATGCTATAATTTCCGCCGTGAAACGAGCCCTTGCCATTCTCTTCCTGGCCAATTCCCTGTTTGCCGCCCCCCGCACGTTCGACGTGACGGGACAGGTGCTCGGCATCAACCGGAGTGCGCAAAGGTGGATTCTGCTCGACGGCTCAGTGAAGCCAAACAACTTCTCCATTTCCGACCGGACGCTCTCCGACTTCCGCAGCGGCGACATCATCCGGGCTTGCGGGGTCACGCAGACAAACAAGCATGGCGAGGCCTATTCATTCGCGACGAACATCGTCCGCGTCGGGAAACGCCCGCTGCCGGAAACCGTCGAGATCGACGGCGGGCGGATCAACGATCCCGACATGCCCCACAGATGCGTGCGCATACGCGGCATCGTCTCCGCCGTGAAACGCGACGACACGAACATGGCCTGGAACCAGATCACGCTGCGCACGCCGACCGGGAAGATCTGCGCCGTCGTGCAGGACGACGCCCAACCGATTGCCGGGCTCGCGTCCCTGGTCGACGCCGAGGTGACGCTCTCCGGCTACGTCACCCGATTCGGCTCGATGCTCCGCTTTCTCGGCAACGAGCTGATGCTGTTCGACGAAGACGGCGTCACGGTGAACCGGAAAACGCCGGACGATCCGTTCGCGGCACCGCCCTACGCGAGTTCGCGCGTCCTGCACCGGCAGCGCATCGAAGGCGTCGTGGTGGCCGTGGACCGTCACCGCATCTATCTCGACAGCGGCCGCGTCGACTTTCTCCCCGTCCTCTCCGAAATGGACGCGCCGCCGCCCGTCGGCGCGCGCGTGACCGCCGTCGGCTATGCCGAACCGGACCTGTACGGCCTGCAGCTGGCCGATGCGCGCGTAAGGGTCGAGCGTGGCACGCCCGCCGCCCAACCGGACGCCAAGGTCCCGAGCATCGACGCCGAAGCGCTCTTCACGGACGCGCACGGCAACGCGGTCGCCAATTCGAAGTACTACGGCAAGCCCATCCGGCTGCAAGGCAAGGTAGTCAACACATCCGACAACATCCGCCACACGCGCGAGCTCCAGCTCGCCTGCGGACGGCGCGTGGTCGCCGTGGACGTGTCCCGGATCGGAGACCTGCGCGCCCCGGAGTCCCTCGCCGGCTGCGAGGTGTCCGTCGCCGGATACTGCCTTCCGCGCTTCGAGCGCGACGCGGCGTCGTCCTGGATTCCCCGCTTCGAGGGCTTCGCGCTCGTCCCGCGCACGAGCGACGACATCACCGTCCTCGCGCGTCCGTCCTGGTGGACGCCCACGAAGCTCCTCTGCGTGATCGGCGCGCTGCTCGTGCTGATCGCCGCCATCCTCGTGTGGAACCAGACGCTCCGCGTGATGTCGGAACGGCGCGGCGCGCGCCTCGCGCGCGAGCGGATCAAGCACGCCAAGAGCGAGCTGAAGGTCGAGGAACGCACGCGCCTCGCCGTGGAGCTGCACGACTCGATCTCCCAGACGCTCACCGGCGTCGCGCTGCAGGTCGACGCCGCCGTCACCGCGAACGCGGGCGCGAACCCGGCGGTGGAGCGTCCCCTCGCCATTTCCCGCCAGATGCTCGCCTCCTGCCGCAAGGAACTCCAGTGCTGTCTCTGGGACCTCCGGAGCCGCACGTTCGAGGAGAAGGACATGAACGAGGCGATTCTTCGGTCCATCGGCCCGCAGACGGGGAACGCCAAGGTCGCGGTGCGCTTCAACGTGCCCCGCGACAGGCTCTCGGAGACGGCGGTGCAGGCGATCCTGCGGATCGTCTGCGAGCTGGTCGCGAACGCCGTCCGCCACGGAGGCGCCACGGAGATCCGCGTCGCCGGCGAAAGCCACGACAACACCATCCGCCTGTCCGTGCGCGACAACGGCTCCGGCTTCGACCCGGCGCACGCGCCCGGCCCGGCCCAGGGGCACTTCGGCCTGCGCGGAATCCACGAGCGGCTCTCGGGCTTCGGCGGCACGCTTGAAATCGACAGCCGGCCCGGTGCGGGCACCGCTGTCACGGTCACGCTTCAGATGAACAAGGAACAGACGGCATGAGCGCAAAAGACTGCAAGACGCGGATTCTCCTCGCGGACGACCATCTCGTCGTCCGGATGGGCATCGCGTCCATCATCGCCTTCGAACCGGACCTCGAGGTGGTCGCGGAGGCCGACACCGGCGAGGAGGCCGTGGCGCTCGCGCGCGCGCACAAGCCGGACGTCGTGGTGATGGACCTGATGATGCCGAAG
>JAFRNO010000558.1 GCA_017430155.1 Kiritimatiellia bacterium
CCCTTGTGGCACGACCACCCGCCGCGGTTGCAGCGCGTGAGCATGTCCATCAGGTAGGCGTTCGCCTCGGGCTTGACGCCGTACATGAAGATCGAGATGAGGCCGCCGTTCAGCTCGGAGAAGCGCGAGATGATCTCCGCGGAGCGCGTCATGCCGCTCGTCGCGTCGCCGTCCGTCGCCACGAACGCCACGATCGGGCGCGCCGGGTCGCGCGGCAGCGTCAGCACGCTGCGGAGCGTGCGGAACACGTCCGTGTTGCCGTGCGCCTTCAGCGTCGAGAGCCATTTCCGGGCCTCCTCGACCGAGTTGACGTCCACTTCGCGCCACGCCGTGTCGGCGAAAGCGTACGAGAACTTGTCGCGGAACGCGACCACGTTGAAGCGGTCTCCCGTGTTGAGGCGGTCCAGTGCCTCGAGCACGGCCTTGCGGCAGGAGTTGAGCCGGTCGTTGCCGATGGAGCCGGACGCATCGAGCATGAACACGATGTCCTTTGAGACGATGGGCAGCGGGTTGTCGGGGTTGGACGCCACGCGCACGCGGAAGTACTTGAGTTTGGGCTGTGCCGGATCGATCCAGTAGCCGAGGTCCGTCTTCACGTTCTGGTTGAACGGACGCCCCGCGGACGCCTTCTCGTCGCGCAGCTTGCGCACGGCCGCCTTCTCCTTCATGACGATCGCCTCGTCTACACGCGACATCGCCGGCGGCGCCGGCGGCGGCTTCGCGGCCTCTCTCGCTGCCTTTTCTCGGGCTTCGCGCTCGGTTCGTTCACGGGCTATGCGGGCCGCCTCTTCGCGTTCGCGGGCTTCACGCTCGGCCCGTTCGCGGGCTTCGCGTTCGACCCGTTCGCGGGCTATGCGAACCACCTCTTCGTGTTCACGGGCAATGCGGGCCGCCTCTTCGCGCTCGGGGACGAGAATCGCGTCGTCGATGACCGTGCATCGCACGTCGGCCACGGCATTCAAGAAATCGTCCGTGAGGCCGGTGAGCGTGAAGTTGGCGTAGGAGTCCTCGGTCTTGCCCCACTTGAAGCGTGAACCGGAAAGGTCCTTGAGCCGGTTGAGATGGTGCAGCGGAAGCGGGTAGGCGGCAAAATCGAGGCGTTTGAACGCCTTGATCGGGAGGTCGTATCTCTTCGCGACGGTGCCGTCGGCATTCACGAAATCGACGCGCACGGCCAATTCCGCCATCTTCGGCGCATCTGACTTCTCCCAGCGGCGGATCGCCGCCTCCTCGTTGTCGCCAAACCGGTAGGGCTTGCCGCCGATCACACGGGCCTCGGGGTCCTCGAAGTCGGAAAACTGCACGCTCATGCCGACGGCCTCGATGCGTCGGTGGGCATCTGCTTTCCAGGCGTTGTAGGCGGAGTCGTCGACCGACAGGCGGATGGTGAACTGCGCCGTGCCGGCGGCGCGGTCGAGCGTGATGTTCGGCGTGCCGTCGGGTCGGACGTCCAGCGCGGCCCTGAGGAGCGTCCGCTCCTTCTCGACGCCGTAGAATCTTTCGTGGATCGCGGCGTAGGCCTCCGTCACCTTCTTCGCCTGGTCGTCAACGCGGGCGAAAATGCTGCCCGCGCCGAGCCCCTGAGCGACTGTCGTCCCGGCCGCCGCGCACAGCAGGGCGAACAGTACGGCTTGGATCGTCTTTGTTTTCATGGGGGTCCTTTCTGACGGCGCGAATTATAGCACATCCCCCCCACCCGCACAAGAACGCCAACAGAACGCCAACAAAACGGTAACGGCAACAACAACTGTATGAAAAAGGACGATAAAGACCCATCTGCAGTTCGCCCGCAGACGCACACACCCCGTTCCGCACCGTAATCTTATTACAGCCCCTACCCCACGGCCCGCACCATAATCGTACGCACGCTCCCGCCATGTTCCGCATCGTAATATTATTGCTCCGTAATCCATGTCATGTTCCACACCGTAATCCTACCGATTATTCAAGTCGTCACAAGGAAAACACCCATGTCTGATGGCAAAGGAAGCCTCGCTCTTTCAGTTTAAGTACATAGTGCCCGCACGCCAAGGCCAGGTCTTGCGTTTCGCTGTCCGTACCCTTCTCCGTACGACTTGGGTGAAAGGCAGACAAACACGGTGGCGGCGCATATCTTGAAAAACGCTGTCAGGCAGGAAAGCGTCAGGCGACGCGGCGGCGAAGCAGCCAGCCAATGACGCTCTTCGGGATGCGCGGACGGCCGAGCTTGCGCACGTAGCCTTCCCCGTTCGCGGGAATGCAGTCGGGGTCGAGCCGCAGCGCGAGCGATGCCTCAAGCGAAATGAGCGTCCCCTCGCATTGCCCCAGTATCTCCTGCGCGGTTTTGCGGGCACGGACCAGATTCGCCTGCAGACCGTCCGAAGCGACGACGGGAACAGCCGCCTGGGACGGGGCCGCATCGGCGGGGGCGGCATCGGCAGGCGTTTCCGCAGACGATGGTGCTGAAGCGACGGACATGGACCCGGGCGGCGGGTCGGGCGTGACGACTGCCGCCTCCGGCGCAGGCAGGAGCATCGCGGGCGGTACGGGCTCGCCCGAGCCACACGCCTGGCGGAACCGCTTCGCCAACGCCTTGTAGCGCATGATGGTTGAGTACTTATCAAAGAGGTCGGGCGCCTCGCGTTGGAACAGGCGCTTGATGCCGCCCTTGCGCCCCACAATCCGCCCCTGTCCGTCGAACCGGAGGGTATTGTCGACGAAGCACTCAAGGTCCTCCAGGAGCGAACCGAGCCGAAGCGCCGCCTCGGGCGAACCGCGCGCGGTATGAAGCGCCGCACGGATCGCGTCAAAAGTCGGGCGCGGGTTCAGCGTGTGGTGCCTGCGTACCTCGCGCCGTGCGTCGGCGAGCTTCCGGCGCCGCTCGCGCTCCTTCTCGTAGTACGTCGGACGTCGTAGTCTCTTGACAAAAAGCGAGAGCCGCCGATAGAGGAACGTCGCCAGCGTGTACACGCCGAAAAGTGCGGCTAGGGCCAAAAACAGGGACACCTTCTGTTCAAACGTGCGCGCGTTACGCCTGAAAAAACCCTCCAGCGTGCGCGGGACGTGCCCGATGGTGTGGCCGTTCTTGTACGCCTCGTACCAGAACGTCCGCCGATAGCTCTCCGAGTCAAGACGCAGCACGTGCACGAGAAAGCCGTCTATGAGGCTCTCGAACGTGATCGGCGTGGGATCGGCAGGCGGCCGCATGACGCGGCAGCCCTTGCTTTCCAGATACTCTTCTACGGCTTTTCGCATGTTGTGGCCCTTCTTTGTCCCGACGCCGTAATCTTACCATGTTCGCCGCCAGGGGAATAGAGGGTAAACTGTCAAAAGAATTCAACAGAAATGTAGCGAAATGGATACAAATGCGGCATGGCCGCGATCTTCTGTCGAAGGTGGCCATCTATGCGATTACGGTGCGGAACACCGAAGTGTAGTTGGGAATATGATTACGGTGCGGAACGGGAGAAGGGGCAAGACCCCGTAAGATTACGGTGCGGAACGGGGGAATGACCGGTCATCGGCCATTACTTGAAATCCCCCATTAAATGCTACCGATCAGGTTAAATGTTGATGTTGCCGATCAAGTTAAATGTTACAAAGCAAGTTAAATGCTACCGATTAGGAATAGCAAGGCAATAAACAGTCCGATCATCAGCAATCTGGCCAGAAAAGCCAGAATGCCGATGAGACCATCGAGGCTTGTGCCTTGCGATTCCGTGATGTCGGTATTTTTCACATCAGTCCACCATCACGGGATCGAAGGACTCCTTCCACGGGAGGCCCTGCTTGTTCAGCTCCGCCATGAACGGGTCAGGGTCGAACTCCTCGCACGTGTGGACGCCCTTCTCGGTCCACTTCCCCTCAAGGAACATCTTCGCGCCGATCATCGCCGGCACGCCCGTCGTGAAGCTGATCGCCTGCGAGCCCACCTCGGCGTAGCACTCCTGGTGGTCGCACACGTTGTACACGTAGTAGCGCACGGGCTTGCCGTCCTTGACGCCCTCGAAGATGCAGCCGATGTTCGTCTTGCCCTTCGTGCGCGGGCCCAGCGTGGCGGGGTCGGGCAGGAGCGCCTTCAGGAACTCGATCGGGACGATCTTCTGTCCCTTGAAGTCGACCGGGTCGATGCGCGTCATGCCCACGTTCTCGAGGCACTTGAGGTGCGTGAGGTAGCTCTGCCCGAACGTCATGAAGAAGCGGATGCGCTTGATGCCCTTCAGGTTGCAGCCGAGCGACTCCAGCTCCTCGTGGTGGAGGAGGTACATGTCCTTCTCGCCCACCTGGTCGAAGTCGTACACGCGCTTGATCGCCATCGGCGCGGTCTCCACCCACCAGCCCTTGTCAAAGGCCTTCTTGTACTCCACCGGCACGCCGTGGGAATCCGTCACCGTTCCGTCATTCGTCATTCCGTCATTCGTCATTCTGTCATTCACCCAGTAACTACCTTTTGCGGACACCTCGCGGATGTTGATCTCGGGGTTGAAGTTGGTGGCGAAGGGATAGCCGTGGTCGCCGCCGTTGCAGTCGAGGATGTCGAGCGTGTGGATTTCGTCGAAGTAGTGCTTCTGCGCGTAGGCGGAGAACACCTGCGTCACGCCGGGGTCGAAGCCGCAGCCGAGGATGGCCGTGAGGCCGGCCTTCTCGAACCTCTCGCGGTACGCCCACTGCCAGGAGTACTCGAAGTGCGCCTCCTCCGGCGGCTCGTAGTTCGCCGTGTCGAGGTAGCTCACGCCGGCGGCGAGGCAGGCGTCCATGATCGCGAGGTCCTGGTACGGGAGCGCGATGTTCATCACGAGGTCGGGCTTGTACTCCTTGATGAGCGCGGTGAGGCGCGGCACGTCCATCGCGTCGATCTGCGCGGTCGTGATCTTCGTCGTCGCGCCCTTCGCGGCGTACCACGGGCGCGACTCGATGTCCGCCTTGATCGCCTTGCACCGCGCCTCGGTGCGGGACGCGATCAGCAGTTCGCCAAACGTTTCGGGGTTCTGGGCCATCTTCGCGGCCGCCACGCCGGCAACGCCGCCGGCACCTATCAGCATAACTCTGCTCATGGAGAGGATCCTTTCAGTCGCATTCTGTTCATGTCGACCCGAATTCCATGCTCCACCCGGAGCAGTTCAAGGGCATGCACAGTATACCACATCGGCCTCCCGCCCGCAATGCGGGATTCTTTGTAGACGCGCGCGAGAAACGGGCGTTTCCGCTACCGGACGATCAGCATCGTGCCGCCGAGCACGGTCTTAACGGAAAGGTTGTCGACGAAGGCGACGTTCGGGTCGTCAAGGCCGCCGCCGCGCGCACCGGCGAAGCCGGCGGCGGCGAGGCCGAGCGTGGTCATACCGGGTTCGGGGAAGGACGGCAGCGCGAGATTCTCAAACGTCGTGACGAGCGCGCCGTCCGCGTCGGAAGCCGCCGGTTTCGCCGTCCCCTGGTCGTACACGTTGACGGTGAATTTCCCGCCGGCGGACGCAGGCTTCGCCTTGACGCGGAAACGGTACCAGTGCGCCGCGTCGACGACGACGGCCGCGTTCGTCGTGGCCGTCGCCGCCGCGTCGCGGGACTGGACGGAGATGAGGACGTTTGTGTAATGCCCCACGGCGTCCTTGCCCGCGCCGACGGCGAAGCCGAAGCCGATGCGCGGCGCCGCGCGCCAGTTGTCGCCGCTGGCGGGACGGTAGACGCCCTGGGCGTAGCCGTCGCCGCCGACTTCGACGTAGGTGTAGCAGGAACTGTCGCGGGCGAAGCGCTCCGGCGGGCGGATGTCCGCCACGAAATGGACCGTGGCGCCATTCTTCGACACGGCGCCGAACGGCTGCACGGCGTAGCCCGCGCGGGTGACGTTCCCGATCCAGCCGAGGCCGTCGAGGACGACCACGTTGTCACCGCCGCCGGCATCGACGGCATTGATTGTGCCATAGGTATTTCCGCGCCGGATCCAGCGGTCGGCGCCCTCGCGGTCGGATGGGCCGGCGAGCGGCGCCGCGTTCTGCACCGACATGCGGTAGCCGTATTCAAAGTTGCAGGAATAGAGTTCCGTGCCGTCCGTGCCGTCGTCGTTCACGAGGCAGACGCGCACGTTGTCGAAGAGCGGGAAGCGTCCGAGGGCCTTGTTGTTGAAAGTGGTGGTTTTGCCATTGTAGTTGTCCTGCCCCTCGGAGAAGAGCACCACCGAATCGACGTTGCGCACAGCCGCCGCCGCGAGGCTGAGGTTGTTCGTCGCGATGAGCAGCGTCGAAGACGAGTGGTCGTAGTCCATCGGCTGCCCGACGTATCCGAGGTTGTAGATGGCGATATCGTATTTGCCCGCGTCGAGATCCAACGTCACGACATAGCG
>JAFRNO010000067.1 GCA_017430155.1 Kiritimatiellia bacterium
CCTGCTCAGGGAATGCCCTGCCGTCGCTCCAGTAGGTGTGCGTGTGGAACTGGCCCTTGTAGAACCGCTTGCCGCCCGTCGGCGCGGCCTGTACCGCGCGATGCACGCCCGTGGCCGCGGCGAGTGCCGCCGCCGCCGAGATGAAACCTCTACGTGTCGTCTTCATTGTCTGCTCCTTGTTTTCTCGCGGGGTGTTATGACCAGAGCCTCCGGATTGATTCGAGGCTGGTCTTCAGCTCGTCGAAGGTCACGGGTTCGTGCGGTTCGAAGATGCGGAGAATGTCGCGCTGGGCGAGCGGCTTGAGCGCGGCGAAGTCCACGTTGCCCCAGCCGGGCTGGCGGTGGTCGTCATGGAAGTCCTTGACGTCGTTCAGGTGCATGCCGCACACGTGCGGCGCGAAGCGGTTGGCGATGTCCGTCTCGGGGTCGTCCCACTTGTAACTGGCCCGCACGCGCGCATGGCCGGTGTCGAACCAGAGGCGCACGGGCGCGCCTGCGAGGTCTTTCATCAGCGCCTCGGCCTCCTCCGCATTCGGGAACCCCTCGATGCTCGGCAGGTTCTCGAGCGCGAGCGTGAGGCCCGTCTTCTCCAGTTCGGGGATGACCTTGTCAAGTTCGCGGCGGAAGACCTCAAGGAGTTTCTTCCCTCGTTTCTTGCGGCGCACGTGCGCCTTGGCGAGGTGCTTCGCGTAGACGGGACGCGTCACGTCGGGCTTGTCGTCTTTCCCCTTCGCAAGGCGGCGCAGCACGGACGAATCGAGATTCACGAAAAGGCCGTCCAGCTCGGCGTAGCCCGCGTGCGTCACGACCACCTTCGCGCCGAGTTCGACGGCGCATTCGATCGTCTTTTTCAGGAGCAGGCGCGCGAGCGCGCGCTCCTCCTCGTCATGATGGGCGAGCTGGTGGAGCTCGGGGTGTCCGCTCGGCGCGCCGATGGGCACGGGACAGTAGGCGTGCACGGAATCGACGGGGATCTGATCGAGTCGGCTCTTGAAGCCCGCGATCTGCTCGGGCATCGTGCGGAAGCCGAGCTCCAGCGCGTCGAAGCCGAGCGCGATCGCCTCGTCGGCGATCGCGGCGCCGTCGTCGAGGCGCGCGTTGTTCCAGTTTGTCGACAGGGCGAAGCGCATGGCGTCACTCGCGGACGATCTTCACCCCTTCCGGCGCATTGACGGTCGTGGCGACCGTGCCGTCGGCCTTCTTCTCCGCGCGTACGCGTACCGGCCCGAACGGCGTGGGATACGCGCCCTCGGCCCACGCGAGGTCGCCGAGGAACGGCTTCACGCGCACGGCCTTCCCGCCGGCCTCGAGCGGCTGGATGCCGAGCACGTGGTGGATGCACCACGCGGCCGGACCCGACGACCAGCCATGGCAGAACGAATGGCGGAATCCGTTGTAGCAGAACTCGCCGTAGTCGCCGTGGATGTCCTTCTTGCCCGCGACGGGCAGTTCGTCGAGGCGGAAGCAGTTGTTCGTCCAGGAAATGTGGAAATCCTCCCAGAAGCTCGTCGCGCCCACGTCGAGCATGGCGCCCCAGTAGTCGCGCACCGTGTCGAGCGCGCGCTGGTCGTGTCCGGAAAGGCTCATCGCCTCGAGCATGTAGTAGCCATAGAACGTGGAGACGTCCTCGTGGCCCTTCTTCCCGAGCACCTCGTCGTACATCCGCACGGGGTCCTGCAGTCCCGCGAGGGCGAGGAGCGCGGCGGACGACTTCGCGCCGGCGGGTTCGGGACGGTACTTGCGCATCCGCACCTCCGCGTCGCGGCACTGCTTCTCCAGGTCGGCGTCGCCGAGCGCGCGGGCGAGCGTCGCGGCGTTCGCGAACGTCGTCACCATGAGGGCCTGCATGCCGGCCCACACGGCAGGTTCGTTGTGCTGCGTGGGCCAGTCGAGGAACCCGCGCGGCAGCTTGCACGAGCCGTCGGGCCCGATGTGCTTCACGAGGTTGGCGCACGTCTGGCGGATGTAGTCGTGATGCTTGCGGAGGTACGCGATGTCGTCCGTCGCGAACCACCATTCGTACACGTTGCGGATCCACCAGAGCGTGTAGGACGGCATCGTGTTCATCCAGTCGTCGGGCTTGGTGGTAGCGGCCATGTAGTCGAGCGACTCGGGCAGGATCGACTGCGCGCCGAAACAGGCGAGGATCGTCATCGTCTCGGGATGCGTGTCGCCCATCCACACGAGGCGGTCGCGCTTGATGCCGTCCCAGAGGTACTCCTGGCAGCAGAGGTGCGCGGTGCGCACGGCGGTGTCGAACACGGCGTTGAGACGCTCGTCGCTCGACTTGAACGCGCCCGCCATCTTCCACGGACGCATCAGCGACACGGCGCGCACGAACTCGAGCTGGAGGCGTCCCGTGGTGACAAGGTCGATTCGCACGAAGCGGAAGCCCGTGTTGCCGATCTCGCGCTGGCCCATGAACGGCAGGTCGATCACGCCGTCGCGGATCGCGTGGTCGTTCCCGGCCCCGCGCTCGCCGAGGTCCGCCATCGCCTCCGCCACGGACTCGCCGAACCGGATGCGCGCCTTCATGTTGCGCGTGCCCGCGGCGGCCACGCCGAACTGGAGTCCGCCGTGCAACTCGCGGCCGAAGTCCAGGAGAATCGACGCCTCGTTGCCGCCGTTCTCGAGCACGCACCCGCCGGGCTTGTGCCAGCCCGACTCGGGGACCTGCCCGTACTTCGCACCGAGGAGCGCTTCGGCGTTCGTCACCTTCGCGCGGGCGTTGTACTTGTTGGCGTCGGGCGCGGGGTTGGAAGTCCATACCACGCGCACGGGGTCGACG
>JAFRNO010000559.1 GCA_017430155.1 Kiritimatiellia bacterium
CGAGCGCCGTGCGCACGTTGTCGAAGCGGTACCAGCGGTCGTTGTTCATCGCCTCGTAGTCGCGCGTGAGATGAGCCGAGTCGAGCGTGACGCGACGGAGCTCCGGCTCCCACGCGGCGACCTTCGCGCGCGTAATCGACCAGATGTGGAACACGCACACCTCCATGTCCGGATTCTCCCCCGCTGGGAACTCGCCCTTCCGGCAGATGAAGCGCTCACGTCCCGTGGCGGGGTCCGCCCCGCCGGCGGTTTCCACGAAGTAGTAGCCTGTGCGCGGCAGGAACGGACGCGTCCGGCGCTGTCCGTCCACGTAGAACTGCGCGAACTTCGCGCCGACCGGCACGCGCGCGCGCCACCAGCCCTTCGCGTCGACCGTCCAACCCGCGATTCGCCGTCCGGCGCTCACGACGGGTGACGCCCCGGGCGCGGCCTCGAACACGAAATGGCGGTCCGCCGCCGTGAGGACGAACGGCTCGGCGGTTTCGTACGTGCCGTCAGCCAGCACGATCCGCGCACCGCCGACGGCGCGAGCGCGCGTGGCGGCAACGGACAGCGTCCGGAGCGGAGCAGCGGCGGTGCCCGCGCCGGAATCGTCGCCCGTAGGCGAAACGTGTATTTCAATAGGCGCGGCCGACGCCGCGGAAACGCTAAGCGAAAGGACTGCCGCCGCAGCCCGGCGCAACAGGGATGTCGTTGTCATGCCGAAGATTATATCATATTGAGGTTCATGGCGTCCAAACCCTTGAAATATGATATACTGTGCGCCAAGGAGAATTGACATGAACATACAGCTTTCTCGACGCAGCTTCCTCGCGGCCGGCGCGGCCGCAACCGCAGCCGGACTCGCGCCGCGTGCCTTCGCGGCGCCCGCGCCCGGCAAGATCTGGGGCGGGCTCTTCCACATGGGCGTGAACATGTGGAGCGACCAGCCCGTCGATTCCTGGGGGCCCTACACGGGCGAGGACCTCGAACTCGTCTGCCAGAAGGACTACCTCCGCTTCGACGAGGGCGTCTGGCAGCGCCTCACCGCGCACATGGTCGAGGCCGGCATGAACCTGGTCGTCATCGACCTCGGCGAGGCCCTCAAGTACGCGAGCCACCCCGAAATCGCCGTCAAGGGCTCGTGGGAGATCGACCGTTTCCGCGCCGAGCTCGCGCGCCTGCGCAAGATGGGACTCGAACCGATCCCGAAGCTCAACTTCTCCACGGCGCACGATGCCTGGCTCAAGGACTACAGCCACATGATCTCCACGCCGACCTACTACAAAGTCTGCGCCGACCTCGTCCGCGAGGTGATCGACATCTTCGACAAGCCCCGCTTCTTCCACCTCGGCTACGACGAGGAGACGCACGGCCACCAGCGGAAGTACCTCTATTCCGTGGTGCGGCAGGGCGACCTCTGGTGGCACGACTTCCTCTTCTTCGTGAAGACCGTGGAGTCCGCCGGCGTCCGTCCGTGGATCTGGAGCGACTTCTACTGGCACCACCCGGAAGAGTTCATGTCCCGCATGCCGAAGAGCGTGCTGCAGAGCAACTGGTACTACGGCGACGCCTTCGCGCTCGACGACTCCAACAAAAACCGGTTCCGCGTGCAGGCGTACATCGACCTCGACAAGGCGGGCTTCGACCAGATCCCGACCGGCTCGAACTGGTCCAACGACGTGAACTTCGGACGCACGGTCGAGTTCTGCGAGAAGCACCTCTCCAAGGAGCGCCTCCTCGGCTACCTCACCGCCCCGTGGGTGTTCACGCTGCCGAAGTTCGAGGCGCAGAACATGCGCGCAATCGACCAGGTGGCCGCTGCCCGCCGCCCCTGAACCCCGGCGCCCCGCTCGCCGGGAGGGGCGCAACTTGTTGCGCCCGCCGTTCCCCCCACCGGCACCCCTCTCGCCGGGGAACGGTGACGGGTTATCTTCCGCGGCTATCTGCCCAGAGCTTTGCGGCTTCGCTCTGCATGTCGCGCCTGTAGTCGGCCATGCCGCCGAGTTTCCTCCGGTAACGCGCGCGTATCTCGTCGTCGACCATTTTCATCTTGAACGCAATATATGCACTGACAAAACTCTCTTTTGAGGAGAACTGACTCGGCTGCGGCGTGGGATCCCCTACATTCACCCCTTTTTCGGCACATGACCTGTTGATGACTGCAATGCGCTTGCGGAGTTCTGCCTCAAATACATTCTTCTCGCGCTTCTTCTTCGTCAGGGGACGCTTCATGTGTCCGTGCCAGTAAGGTTCATACGGGAGACGGATGTCATTGTTCCTGTGCATCACGTACAGTTCCTCGTTGACATTGTCGAACGTAATGGGCACGCCCCTTTGCAACAAGGCCTTGACGGCGGCATCGACTCCTTCCCAGAGCGCGTACTTCGGCGGTGGTAGCACTTGCGTCACCTCAGTAACATACACGGTTTGCCCTGAATATCCAGGATAATACTGCGCGAAACCCTGAGTCGTTGTCAATAGTGCCGCGGCAATGAGACCGCCCATTGCCGTATGCGGCATTTTCATCGGTTGCATGTCAATTTCCTTTTCCCGCCCCTGTTCTTGTTTTGATGGAATGCACCGCAGCGGGACGAAAAGAGCGGCACCCCCTTGAAATCTTAGTCCCCTTCGGACGGGAACGGCGGGACACCATGCGTCTCCAAGATCACGTTCACGCGGTCGAGGTCGTAGATCGAGGCCATCAGGCACGCGCGGAAGATGATGTCCTCGAGAAGCGCGTCGGACAGCGCGAACCCGGCGGCGCGCAGGAGGGCGTCCGCCTCGCTCGGCACAAGGTGCAGCGCCAGCGCGAACGCCACCGCCGTGCGCTTCGACACGGGACGCAGTTCGTTCCCGACGATGGCCGAATACGTCTTGCGGCTCACGTGCGCGGCGTGGTAGACGGACGGGGCGTCGCCGCCGAACCTGTCGCGGATGTACGTGAGGAGCAACGCGGAGAACGAGGGGTTGGCGCGGCGCAGGTCAGGGGCCTTGTGTCCGTCACGGGTCGTCTGCGGCGGCACGACCGCCCCCTCGGGAAGTCCCTGCAGCAGAAATTCCTCAGACGTGACGCGCACGACGTCCGCGTGCTCGACCTCGTCCCCGAGGTCCGAAAGGTCCAGGTTCGACCTGCCGCCCTTGCGGAGGCGTTCCTGCAGCGCGTCAAACGCCGGGTGCCACCTCTCCTCCTCCCACAGGTGCAACAGCAGCTCGATGTAGATGCGCTCGTCGGATGCGTCGGCGCCGGCACGGCGCACGAGTTCGCCGTTCTGGGCGTCGCCTCGTGCCGCCGCTTCGCGGATCGGCGTGACGACCGAATGGATCGCGTCCGGCGAGGATGCCGTCCAGTAGGGGACTGGCACCTGGACGGTGGTGCGTCTGTGGTTCTGTGGATCTTCTAACATGGGTACGGCGGAAAGTATACCACAAGCAACGGCCGGAAATGTCTCCGCGCGGGAGACATTTAGGATTGAGCGGTCGCAACAAGTTGCGACCCTCCCGTTTCATCGCATTCTCGCCTTGATTCTTAAAGCCCCATCCAACGGCGGTAGTCGCTGAACTTGATCTTCTTCTCGCCGACGAACTTCTGCGTAGGGCCGCCGTAGAGATAGTGGCTCGCGTATTCCTTGCCATCCACCGTGTAGCGGATCTTCACGACGCCCTGGCCGGAGAGCTTGATCGCGCCGGCCTTCGCAACGGCGTTCTCGCCGCACGCGAAGTCGCCGTCGAAGAAAGTCTTGCCCGTCTCGGCGTCGGTGAGCGTCGCGTGGCCCTTGACGGGACGGAGCAGGTCGTTCACCACGAGCACGTCGCCGTTCTCGTCCACCATCACAAGCACGTTCTGCTGGGCGCGCTTGATGTACTCGTAGGCGAGCTTGCGGCGTCCGTTGTACTCGACCACCGAGTCCGAGATGACCGGCCATCCGTCGCGGATGTTCCACCAAGTCATGCCCGTCTTCTTGTCGAACTTGCGCGAACGGCAGTGCTCGACGATGAACTTCATGCCCTCCGCCTGCGCACACTGGCTTTGGAGCGCGAAGCCCTCGAGTTCTGTTTCAATGTCGCCGAAGAGCATGTGCATCTGGAGAATCATGCGGTGGTTGCGGCAGGCGACGAACTTGCTGCGGGCGAGGTTGTTCTCGAACACGCACACGCCGCGCTTCACCCACTGGTCGTTGAACTCGAACACGCCCGGCAGCGGCTCGCCCGGCACGAGCTCGTTGGAGAGGTACTCGCCGGGCACGTAGGGGACGTACCGCACGTTCCACATCACGTTCTTCTCCTTCGGGCTCACGAACGGCTCGTGGCAGTCGGGCGAGAACATCTCGCGGATCGACGCGGCCGCCGGACAGCCGTGGCAGCCGAACTCGCTGTAGAACTTCTCGTGCGTGGCGGTGAACAGCTCGCCCTTCCACCAGCGGCGGTAGTAGTGCCCCTCCACCGAGCGCGCCTTTCCGGCCACGACGTCTGAATTGACGTACGGCGAGCTGGGCAGGTACGGGTGGGTCGGGGCGAACTCGCGCAGCACCTCCGGCAGGATGCGGCGCGAAAAGACGTCTTGGTTGGGATCGGCGCCGTACGCCTTCCACGGTCCCTGGCGGAACACGGAGTCGTTCTCGTTGTTGCCGCACCAGAGGGTGAGCGAGGCGTGGTTGCGCAGGCGCTTCGCCACCTCGATCGTCTCCTTGCGCACCAGCTCCTGCAGGGCGGTGTTGTTCTGCGGGTACTGCGTGCAGGCGAAGCAGAAGTCCTGCCACACCATCACGCCGTTCGCGTCGCACCAGTCCCAGAACGGCTCCGGCTCGTAGAGGCCGCCGCCCCACACGCGGATCATGTTGCAGTTCGCCTCGCGGACGAGCTCCAGCGTGGAGATGATGCGGTCCTTGTCGCGGCAGTGGAGCGCGTCCACGGGCACCCAGCTCGTCCCGCGCATAAAGCATGGCTTGCCGTTCACGATGAACTTCATCTCGCCCGGCTTCTTCGTGACGATGTCGTAGTCGGCAAGCTCGAACTCGACCTTCCGCACGCCGAGGCGGAACGACTTCTCCGACAAGACCTCCTTCGTGGCAATGTCCCTCCACGCCACCTTCACGTCGTAGAGCGCAGGCTCGCCGAAACCGAGCGGCCACCAGAGGTCGGCGTCCTTGATGCCGAAGCGGAGACGCGGCGTCCAGTGCAGGACCTTCGTGCGCGGATGCGCGACGACTTTACCCTTGCGCGACACCGTCACCTCGATCTCCGACGTGTCAAGACGGCGGAACGGGCCCTCCAGCCGGAGGTCGAGCAGGTACTGCGCGGAGCGCCGCTCCACGTCGATGTCCAGCTGCGCGCAGAAGAAGTCGCGGATGCGCTCCGTCCGGCGCACCACCACGCGCGCGTCACGGAAGATGCCCGCCGAGATGAAGCGCGGCAGGATGTCCCAGCCGATCATGTGAGCGGGCTTGCGGAACGCCTCCAGCTCCGAGGTCGAGCCCGCGTTGCCGATCGGCGCGATCTCGCTGAACTGCGATTCGACGACGGGCGAGCGGAAGAGGACGGCGAGCTCGTTCTCGCCCGCGCGCACGAACTTCGTCACGTCGAACGCGTGCGGGATGAACATGTCCGCCGCCTCGCCCACTTTGCGTCCGTTCACGAACACGTCGCAGAGCGTGTCGAGCCCGTCGAACTCAAGGAACGCCTTCTGGTCCAGCGCCACCTTCCCCAGCGTGAACTTCCGCGAATAGAGCCACTGGTGCCCCTCGTACTTCCGCGCGGCGTACTGGTTGTTCGCGTAGAAGAGGTTCGGCAGCAGGCCCGCCGCGCAGAGGTCGAGCTCGTAGCAGCCCGGCACCTTCGCGGGGACGGAGATCGTCTCGGCGGGCACCTCCTCCAGCGTC
>JAFRNO010000560.1 GCA_017430155.1 Kiritimatiellia bacterium
AGCGCATCGGCCGCCGTGGCGAACGAGAGATTCGAAAGAACCGTCCGCCCGCATCCGGCGGAGACTTGCCGGATGCCGTCCAGCGCGCCGAACGAGACGGTTCCGCCGCCCGTCACCCCTTCGCGGTTCACCAACACCGACGCATCCGCGCCGACAATCCCGCCGCCGAACGTCACGGCGGCATCCGCGCGCGTATCGACCTTCAGGGCGTATTCCGTCGCCACCGGAGCGGCGATCTCGTGTACGCCCGTCTCGGCCGATACGGCCGGCACCCTTCCCGCCGCGTCAAGCGTGAGCGTCTCGCCAGCCAGCCGGTAACCCGCGTTTGCGGCACCGGACAACGAGATGCTTCCGACCGTCGCGGCCCGCGCGAGCGTCACCGGCACGGACGCCGACGTCGCCGGACGGAACCCCGCCGCCTCTCCCGCGCCGTCGGGCGGCGCCCATCCCGTCCAATTCGCCTGCGAATGCCACTTGCCGCCTGCAGAAGTCTCCGACCATGCGCGTTCGCCCATGCTGTAGGTGCCGGTCTGCCGCGTGGAGATCGTCGCGACGACGGCCTTCCACCCGCCGCCGAGCGCCACGTCCGCATAGGCGACCGACTCAACGCGGGCGTCGGCCGACGCGACGAACTTCGAAAGATCGACCGCCTGCGCCGCCCGGTACACGAGCGCCGTGTAGGTGCCCCCCGCCACATCGCACGCGAGCGGCGACGCGCCGACATGCGCGCGCACCACGACCGGCGAACGGACGTCCAGCGTCCCGAGGACGGTGAATCCCGCACCCGTGGTCGCGTCCACGTCCAAGGTCACGTTCCCCGCCACGCCGTCCGTCCCCAGGACGAGATTCGAAACGGTTCCGCCCGTGCCATCCTGCCAAAGCGTCACGCCGTTCGAGATGCAGAGCGGACCGGTCAAGTCGCTCTCGGCGAAAGCCGGCCCGAACGAAACGGCCCCGCCGCCCGTGACCATGAGACCTGCGCCCTCCGCCTCGCTCTCCATCTTCTGGTCAAGCCGCGCCCAACCGCCGACACGTGCGACATCCGTCAGATCGAGCGTCGTGCGCCGCGCAAGATACAGGTGCGTGAGGTCGGCAACGGTCACGGACGACGCCGCGGACGCAAATCCGCGCCACAACCCGCCGTCGAACCGCAGGACGGACGATGCCGCTCCGGCACCGCTGATTGCACCGCACTGGAACGTCGCGCCGTCGCCTACGTCGATCGTCGTGTCCGTACCGCACTGCAACTTCATCGGGCCCAGCACGGAGAACGTTCCGCCGGCGAGGGTCAGTCGCGCCGGGCCGTACGCGCCGTCGATCACTTCCCGGGACCCGCCGGTAAACGACGTGCAGACGACGTCGCCGCCCGTCTGCGTCCAAGTCGTCGTGGGCGGACAGTTCGTGTCGCCCGGCGACGACTGGAACGAGAGCGCACCCGTTTCGATGCGTCCACCCGCCATGTTCACGCGCGAATGCGCCACGTGCCGCTGCACGTTCAAGTCGTAGCCGAGGGAGAACGAACCAGACCGCAGGAGCCCGCCATTCATGGTGAACGTCGGGTGCGTACCGCCTGCCGGGCCCCGTCCGCCGGAGCCGCTGTAGTATCCGCACGTAAACACGGAGCATTCGACCGTGCCGCTCTCCAGCACGAGCTCGCCGGACGTCTCCGTGCGCCCGTTAGCGGCGCTCGCCGTCACGCCGCCCACGTGCAGCTCGCGCCCGGAGAGGTCGATGCGCGGCAAGCCGATTCCGCCGCCGGGCGTGCCGACCACGAGCCGGCCGTCCGCCACGGTCACGTGCTGGAAGGAGTCCAGCGGAGATGAACCGTCGGCTCCGATGCCCAGCATGAGATCCTTGTTCCTCTTCGTGTTGCCGAGCTCGAACGGACCAGCGCCGACAAGGATCAGGTCGCCAGGACCGGTCTTCATGAGCGCGGAGACGCCCACGCGAACGGAACGCGGCGCGAGGTCGCGCGTGACTTCCAGAATGGCGCACTTCTGCGCGCCGGCGTCAAGGGTGAACCCGCCCACGTCCTCGCCCGTGCCCGTATACCGCAGCGTGCCGGGGCCGACGACCAGAAGTTCGGGCGACGACGCGAACGCGAGCGACGCAAAAGTCTCGGTGCCGCCCTGCGGCACGACGCTGCGCACGGTCGATTCAACCTTGACGACGAGAAGCGCCCGTCCGTCCGACAAGACCGTTCCGAGCGTGGCCGCCATGTTCGCCGGAAGCGCGGAGGAAAGCGTCGAGCGGACCGCGAGCTGCGCGAGGACGGCCCTTTTCGCCGCCGGCACGTCCAAGACGGGGTAAGTTCCGCAGGCGACGATGCCGTCCATGCGTATCGCGAGGCTTGCGGCATCGGCCACGGCGAAATCCGAACGCGCGACAAGGGGCGTGAAACCGGACGCGGCGACATGGACGCCGATGGTCGTGCTCACGCCGTCCGTCCCGAGCGTCACCGTCCGCACGGTCTGCGAACGATTCGTGACGAGACGCGTGCCGTCAGTGACGACGAGATCCGTTCCCATGGGCAAGGTGCCCTCGCCCTCGAACGCGAGGACTCCGCGCTCCAGACGCGTGGGACCCGCGTACATCTGCGCGGCGGCAAACACGTTGGTAGACGTGGCGGACTGTCCGCGCACGACAACACCTCCCACGGATGAAACAAGCGGTCGAGCCACCACCGACGCGCCGTGGGCGGCGGGTTCAAAGACGAGTCCGCCCGGACCGATCTCCGCCGTGACGGCCGTGTCATCCGGCAGCAGCACCTGCCTTCCGACGCTGCGTCCGCGAACGGTCGCGCCGTCGAACCGGCAGGTGATCGTCCCGCAGAGGCATTCGATCTCGTCGACCGAGAGCGTGCCGCCGTTCAAGACGTCAACCGTCACCCGTCCGGCAGCGTTCGCGATGCTGGCGAGCGAGAGGCAGCCGCCGCCCGAGACCGTCACGTGCGAGACGACGTCGCGCTTGTTCGTGAAGCCGCCGGCGAGGATAAGCGTACCGCTCCCCGTCACGAGAACCGTGTTCGTCGTATCCGCGTTGCCGCTGATGCGTCCGGTCTGCGCCGTGGTGGCGACGAGCGTGCCGTTCGTCACCTCGACGACCGTGTAGGCGCCGCGGTCGTCCGCCATGTTGAGGTCGTTCGCGACGGTCATCGTGCCGCCGTACACCTCCAGGCGCGGCGCGGACCGCTGGGGGAATACGGAGTAGCCGAGCTTGTTGCGTCCCATGGAGAAGCAGTCGCCCACGGACACGTTTCCTCCCGTCACGCGGAGCGTGGAACGCGGCATGCGCTCGGACGTGTTGTCCGTATTGCCGTTGTAGCTGCCGTGCATGAACCAGCCGGAAAACTGCACGTTGCCGCCGGCCACCTCCACGGTCGCGTCGACCTCCTGCCCGTGCTCCTTCGTCCAGCCGCCGATCCCCACGTTGTTCGCGTTGCCGATCCTGTACGTGCCGCCCCGCTCGCCGAGGACGAGCTTGCCCTCCAGGACGTGAAAACCGCGATAGCCGTTCGTGGGCGAATCGCCGTTCGCGTTGGGGACGAAGCGGCACTGGAAGCCGGCGGCGTTGTCCGACAGGACGGACGCCTGGTTGAGGCGCGTCGTGCCCGTGCCTGCGAGATGGAGCGTGCCGGGACCGGTCTTCACGAAGGAGCCGCGCGCCTGCACGAGGTCGCTGGCGAGCGTGAGATCGCTGCGGATGTCGTAGACCGCCGCCTGGGTCCTGACGGGCGTGTCGTTCGTGAAGGAACGGTCCGTCCAGCCGCCGTCCGGCCCGTCGTAGCGAAACGTGCCGGCCCCGATGGAGACGAGGCCGGACTTGCCGAGGCTCGACGCCGTGCCCGCCGCCGCCACGCGATCCGCGACGAGCGTGCCGCAGCCGAGCGTGGTGGGGGCGGCGTAGGAACTGCCTGCGTTCAAGCGCACGATGCCGCCGCCGCTCGCGCCGGGGTTGACCCGCACGGCGGAGGCGCTGACGATCGCGGCGACGTTCGTCTCGACGCCGTTGCCGGGATGGATGACGACATCGGCGGCAAAAGCACACGTTAACAGGCCGAGGCAACCTGCCAGCAAGCAAATCATGCTCTGCGTGCGCGTATTCATCATCTAGGCTTATTGCGCCGGAAGATAGTTTAACATATTCTCGCCCATAAGAACGGCCTTCTGCGCAGAAAACTGACTCCGAGGAGTATGGACAAGGAAAGAGCAAGAAAGTATAATAGCGGCGTCCTTTGAACCAAAGAGCAAGGAGTTTGGCAAGATGAGCAGATGCAGAAACTGGTCCGCGGCGATCGCGGGAACGATGCTTTCGGCGGCGTGCAGCGCCGCGCCGGCGCATTTCAGCGTCCAGACGGACGCCACGAACGGCTGCTACGCGGTCGGCGCCACGGCGACGGTGGAAGTCGGGATCAAGGAGAGCGGCAGGCGGCCGAAGGGCCCCGTGGAGGCGTGGGTGGACGATGGCTGGACGAACGTCGTGTGGCGGCGCACCGTCGACATGGCCCAGGAGCCCACGTTCAAGTTCACGCTCACGCGCGCGACGCCCGGCACGCTGCGCATTCACCTGCGCGGGGACGGCATGCGCGAGAAACTGGACCGCGAGGTCTTCGGCGTGTGCGACATCCGCCCCCTCACGCCCTTCCCGGACGACTTCAAGTCGTACTGGAAAGGCGAGTGTGAGCGGCTCGAACGCGAAGTGCCGATCGCCGTGGAGAAGACGCCGGCGCCGGATCTGAGCAGACCGGACCGCGCCGTTTTCCGCGTGAGCGTGGCCACGTTCAATGGCGGGCGCATCTACGGCATCCTGGCGGTTCCGAAAGGCGACGGGCCGTTCCCGGTGTGCGTGAGGGTTCCCGGCGCGGGCGCAGGCCAGATCGCGCCTCCGCCCCTCCGCCCGGGCTGGATATCCCTCACGATCAACGTCCACGGCTTTCCCCTCGGGAAGACGAAAGCGGAGCAGAAGGAACGCTTCGAGGCCTGGCAAAGCGCGCTTGCAAAGGAAAGCGGCGAGCCGAGATACCAGCGCTTCGGGTTCGCAGCCGGACGCGACAAGCCCTTCTACCACAACACCATCCTCGGCATGGTGCGCATGCTCGACTGGCTGGCGAAGGAACCCTACGCGGACGCCTCCCGCTTCGTCTACCTCGGCGGCAGCCAGGGCGGCGGCTTCGGGCTCTACCTCACCTCGGCCTGGGGACGATTCGCGAAATCGCTCATCTTCTTTCCCAACATGTGCGACATGCTGGCCTACCGCGAGGGACGCCAGCCCGGCAGCGAACACATCCTCAACCAGACGCCGGAGCACCGTCTGGCCGCCGAGCAGACGGGGCCGTACTACGACGCCTGCAACTTCGCTCGTCTCATCCACACCCCGGTGCGCATGATCCACGGGCTTTCGGACGACAACTGCAACACCGAAGGCGGCATCGCCGCGTTCAACGCGCTCGCGTCAAAGGACAAAAAGCTCATGCTCATCCCGGGTCTCGGCCACCGCTGGCTGAAGGACACGGAATACGAGCGCTGGCTGTTCGCCGACGCCCCGCGTCAGTAACGGCAAGAACCGTCACCTGTAACGGCAGCGGAAGAGCGTGGTCGACATGCCGGTGGTGGACGGCGTGAAGACGATGCGGTCCGTGTCGGCGGCGATCTCGCGCCGTTCGGGATAGAGCATCTCCACCTGCGCGCGGTGCGGCAGGGAAATCACCTTCTCGCCCGGTGTCGCGCAGTGGAGCGCCACGCACGCCGCGCTCGCGTAGACGGACGAATCAGCGTCCGCGTTCCAGATGTGAACGCCGTTCGCGGCGAACAGCGCACGCAGGTCTTTCGCCGTCAGCGGCTTCTCCGGCAGCACGACGGTCTTGCCCCGCGCACGGAGACCGGACACGAGCCGCGCCTTCTCCGGCGTCATCAGATGGAGGTTCGCGAAGATGTACACCTTGTAGTCCTTCAGCTGGCCGGACGCCAGATCGGCGATTCCCGCCGAGTCGAACGGCACGCCCGCGTGCCCGAGCGCGTTCACGAGGCCGGTCGTCCGCTCGTCGTTGTAGCGCGAGGAACCCGCGTTCGTGAGCATCACGCTTTCGTAGTCGCCCACCACGAGCACCTCGGACACGCTCCGGCAGTCGGTGATCTCCTTGCGTATCGGGTAGATCTTCTTGAAGAACGCGCCGAACTCGGGCGCGTCGTACCAGCCGCCGCCGAAGTCGAAGTACCAGTAGCCGCAGCCCCAGCAGAGCGTCTGGGCAAAATCCCGCGCGAGGATCGCAAGGTCGTCCGCGCGCGAAAAGCTGAACTTGCCGTGCCCGTGCGCCGTCTTCAGGATCGTGGTGGTGTTGTCCGCCTCCAGAATCGCGAGCTTCCCGCGCCGGCGCAGCCCTTCGAGAAGGCACCGCGCGTACTGCACGTTGCCGGCGGCGCGCGAGTCGGGACCGTAGACGTACGGCGAGCACTGGAAGTCCACGCAGGGGTCGTCGAGGATCGCGTCGTTCTCCAGGTGGTACGCCTCCGCCGGGAACGGCATGCCGAAGAAGTAGCCGCAGTAGTTGCCCACGAGGGCGCGTCCGCCGCAGGCTTCCTTCGCCGCGCGGTTGAAGCTGAAGAGGCAATCGCGCACCTGTTCGTGGTGGCAACGCAGGTAGTCGATCACGGCGCGTTCCTTCACCGGGTCGCGCAACGCGCCGGCGGACGTGCGCAGGCGGAGTTCCTTCGGCGGCGTGACGGCCGTCTCGAACGTAACGGCGGGATCGCCCCAGGCGCGGCGCAGCGCCGCCACGTCGCCGCCGTACGCGCGCCGGAGCCACGCCCGGAACGCGGCGGTCATCGCCGGACCGCAGTCGGGCAGATTGCCGGCGAAGCCATAGTAGTGCCACTCGTGGTGGACGCCGTAGTCGGGGCGGTAGGCGAAGATGCGCTTCGCGTAGGGCGTGGACTCCAGGTGCCGCACGAAGCGTCCGATGTAGTCCGCCATCGCCATGCGCCACGGAACCGAGGCGAAGGAGAGCGCCGCGAAGTTGAAGTACTGCCGCGGGGCGTTGGGGTCGGGCTTCGCGCCGGAGGCGTACTGCACCATCTCGTCGGGATGCGCGTCCATCCACCACTGCGGCGGTTGCATCGTGTCGAAGCAGAAAAAGAAGCGCGCGTCGGGATCGACGCTCAGGACGGAACGGAGAATCCGCTCGGCCGCGGCGAAGTCGATTGAGCCGTCCTTCCGCCAGACCCGTCGCGTCTTGATGCCCACGCCGTAGAGATGCATCCCGGCGTCGCGGAACATCGCCGCCTGGCGGCGAAGGTGCTCGTTCGAGTCGCGCCAGTCCTCCGAGCAGTTGTAGAA
>JAFRNO010000561.1 GCA_017430155.1 Kiritimatiellia bacterium
ATGCCCATGTCGAGGAACTTCTTCGCCTCGGCCGGGTCGTCCGACCAGAACACGTTCACGCGCATCCCGGCCGCGTGGGCGCGGTCGACCGTCGACTGGTCGAAGTACGGCTTGAAGAGCTGCACCATCTGGCACTTGTGCTTGATCGCCTCGTCCACGATGTCCTTCTTGGGCGCGTAGCCCATGCAGCGCGGGATGTCCGGCGCGAGCCGCGCGAGCTGGTCCTGGAGGGGGCCGCAGCTCGACATGAAGTACACGTGTCCGCGCGCGTCGTAGGCGTCGATGAGGCGCAGCACCTTCTTCACGTGCGCCTCGTCCCACTCTTTTCCGACGTCCTTCATGTGGATGTTCATGATCGTGTGGCAGGAGAGCTTGGCGAGGATCTCCTCGAAGCGCAGGATCTTCAGCCCCGCGAAGTGCTGGCCCGTCTTCGATCCGAAGTCGAGCTTCTGCAGTTCCTCGTACGTGTGGTCGAACACCTTGCCCGTGCCGTTCGAGACGCGGTCGAGCGTCGCGTCGTGGATGGACACGATCTCGCCGTCCTTCGTCCACCAGAGGTCGAACTCGATCTCGTTCGCGCCAAGCGCCACGGCCGAGCCGAACGCGGGCAGGCTGTTCTCCGGCGCCACGGTGCTGAAGCCGCGGTGCGCGCAGAGGCGCTTCGGGAGGGCCTTCGCGGCGTCCCTGAAGCCGGGGATGATCGCGCTGCCGGCGGGACGGTACTTCCACGGGCGCCGCCCCACCTCGATGTAGGTGGAGTGGAGGCCGGGCGGGTTGCCGTAGCCCATGGGCTTGAGGTACTTCGCGTGCGGGTCGAACTCCACCGTGAGCGTGCCCACGCGGCTGAACATGTTGCCGAGCATCTCGCCCGACGGCGCCACGACCATCGAGCCGCCGCCCACGGGCGAGTCGAGGCCCATGCTCACCGAGGCGCGCACGAGGTACGCGCCCGTGTTGTACGCGAGGAACTTGCCGATCATCTCGAGGATCGGATGCGGGTCGCTGCGCTGGTGCGAGCAGCCGATGATCACGTCCGGCTTCAGGCGCGCGATGTTGGCGAAGTTCTCGTAGAAGTAGAAGTCGTAGCAGGTGAGGAAGGCGTAGCGCACGCCGTCGATCTCGAGGATCTTCGGCTCCGTCCACTTCCACATGTACGACTCGTCGAAGCCGAACTTCTTCCACTCGCCCGCCGTGAGGTGCTCCTTGTCGTACTTGCCCACGCACGCGCCCGTCTTGTCGAAGGCGAAGGTGGTGTTGCGCTCGCCCGTGGGCGTGAAGTCGAGCGCGTTCACGAACACGGTCGCCTGGCAGCGCTTCGCCGTCTCGGCGCAGGCCGCGAGGAGCGGCGCGTTGTACTTCTTCGCGGCGGCGACCGCCTGCTCGCGCGAGCCCACGCGCGCCTGGCGGGCGCTCGCCTCCGGCAGCACGATGAGGTCGAGGCTCGGGTCGCACTTCTTCAGCGCGTCGAACTCCCATTGCATGGACTTCTCGATGTCCGCCACGTCAAGCGCGTAAGGCGGCTGCATCACGCAGGCCTTGATGGTGCGGGAAGGCGCGCCCGCGGCCGCGAACGACGCGGCGGCCAGGGCGCAGACGACAATGAACTGTTTCTTCATGCCGCCAGTTTACCAAAAATCAGCGCTTCGGGGAATGTGAAAATACTTCGCAGCCCGTCGTGGTGATGAGGACGAGGTCCTCGATGCGCACGCCGAGGCGCCCCTCAAGGTAGATGCCGGGCTCGATCGTCACGAACATGCCGGGCTCGAGCACGGTCTTCGACTTCTGCCGCGCGCACGGCTCCTCGTGGATCTCGTAGCCCACGCCGTGGCCGAGCGAGTGTCCGAACGCCTTGCCGTAGCCCGCCTTCCGGATGATCCGCCGCGCCACGGCGTCGAGCGCGCCCGCCGTGATGCCCGGACGCGCGGCGGCGATCGCCGCCTCGTTCGCCCGCAGCACGACGTCGTACACCTTCGCGTATTCGGGGTCGCGCGCGGCCTTGACGTTGCGCGTCATGTCGCTGCACACGCCGTCGAGCTTCACGCCCATGTCCACGAGGAGAGGCTCGCCCTTCCGCCACACCGTGTCGTCCGGCACGTGGTGGCACTCCGCCGCGTTCGCGCCGGCGCAGACGATCGTCTCGAACGCCTCGCCGTCGCCGAGCGCGATCATCCACGCCTGGATCACGCGCTGGATGTCCTTCTCCGTCATGCCCGGCTTGAAGTCCTTGCGCGCGCGCGCCCAGATCTCGTCGTTGAGCGCGGCGGTGGCGGCGATGCGCGTGATCTCCTCCACGCTCTTCACGGCGCGCAGGGAGAGGATGTCGTCGTTGACGTCCACGAGGGCGGCCTTCGGGAAACACTTCTTCAGCTCGAGGTAGCGCGTGGCCGCGATGGCGCCCTCGTAGCCGAGGCGTTTCGGGCGAATGCCGTCCGAACGCAGGAGGTCCATGAACGAGACGCCGCGCCGCACCTCCCTCACGCGCAGCCAGGGCGCGACGCGGTGCACCATCGGCACGTAGCGGAAGTCGGTGTAGAACACGACGCGCCGTCCGTCGGCGACGTCGAGGAGCAGGCAGCCGTTGTCGCACACGACGCCGGTCAGCGACCGGATGTTCGCCTCGCCGAACACGACGACGGCGTCCAGCCGGCGCCGAGCCGCGAGGCGCATGAGCGACTCCAGCCGCTCAGCGCAGGGATTGGTTTTCGGCACGTTTCGCCCTCCGTTCCAGTTTCCGCCGCTCGGCGCGCGCGCGCCGGCTCCGGACCGTGCGCAGCACGCCCCAGTACGTCAGCGGCGTGCAGACGAGCGCCAGCAGCGCGCCGCCGATGAAGAAAGACGCCATCACGCCGCCGCCGAGCTGGCCCAGGGCGGACCAGAACTCGCCCGACAGCATGGACAACGAACCGACATGCATGAGTTCGTCATAGATCTTTTCCACCGACATGACGTCGCGTCCGCACGCGCGCAAGACCAGGTTGCCCGCCCAGCACTGGGCCGGATAGATGAAGAAGATCGTGAAGTGGTTCGTGATGAACGTCCCCACCGTCGCGCCGACCTTGCTGCCTTTCAGGAAGATCGCCGTGGGAATCGACAGGATGAGCTGGAACCCGAACGGAATCGTGCAGCCGTAGAACATGCCGATCGCCCATCCGCGGGCGACGAATTCGGGCGGCTTCTTCTCGCGTACCATGCGCGCGCGCAGGCGCAGCCATTTCCACTTAATCCACGACATGGACGAACAGCCCCGAACGGAGCTTCGGCTCGAACCAAGTGGATTTCGGCGGCATAACGGCGCCCGCGTCCGCGATGTCCATCATCTCACCGACGGTGACGGGGAACATGGAGAACGCAACGGCTGCGCGCCCGTCCTCGACGCGTCCCTTGAGCTCGTCCGTGCCGCGCACGCCGCCCATGAACGAGATGCGCGGGGACGTACGCGGATCGTCGATGCCGAGCACCGGGGCGAGGAAGCGGTCCTGCAACACGGAGACGTCGAGCGACGAGACGACGTCCGTCCCCGCGGGCACGTCCCACGCGAGGTCGTACCACTTGCCCGCGAGGAACATGCGCGCGTGGCGCCCGGCCGCCGGCGTGCCGTCGGCGGCGTCCGTCACCGTGAAGACCTCGCGCGCCTTCGCGAGGAGCGCGTCGGCGTCGAGTCCGTTGAGGTCCGCCACGAGGCGGTTGTAGGGAAGAATCTTCAGCTGCGAGGCGGGAAAGGCCACGGCGAGGAACCAGCGGCTCTCGCCGGCGAAGCCGCGTTCGCGCGCGTAGCGGCTCGCGGCCGCGCTGCGGTGGTGGCCGTCCGCGATGTACGCCACGGGAATGCGGGCGAACGCGGACACGAGCGCGTCGTTGCTCGCGGCGGGAATCGTCCACACCGTGTGGCGGATGCCGTCGGGGGCGGTGAAGTCGTAGAGCGGCGCGTCGTCGGCGCAGGCGGCGGCCACGAGGGCGTCGATCTCGGCGTCGTCCTTGTAGGTGAGGAACGCGGGGCCGGTGTGCGCGCTCAGCGTCTCGATGTGGCGCGTGCGGTCGTCTTCCTTGTCCTTGCGCGTCTTCTCGTGCTGCTTGAGGATGCCGGCGAGGTAGTCCTGCGTGTCGAACGTCGCGACGAGGCCCGTCTGCGCGTGCCCACCCATCACCTGGCGGTAGGCGTAGAAGCGCGGTTCGGCCTCCTGCACGAGCGTGCCCGACGCGCGCAGGGCGTCCAGCGCCTTCCGCGCCTGCGCGTAGGCCGCAGGCGACGAGCAGTCCGTGCCGTCCGGCATGTCGATCTCGGGACGCGACACGTGGAGGAAGCTCACGGGGTTGCCGGCGGCCAGCGCGCGGGCCTCGGCCGTGTCCACCACGTCATAGGGAACAGCCGCGACGGCCGCGGCCTGCGCGGACGTGGGCCGGACGGCGGGGAAAGGACGGACGTTCATCTCTGCGGCCGATCAGTACTGCGGGAACAGGTCGAAGCCGATGTTGACGATCGGGAAGAAGACGAGTTCGCTCTCGCGGATCACGTTGACGCCGCCCACCTGGAAACCATACGCCGACTCGGCGCGGTTGATCAGGCCGATCTGGAAGCCCTGCACCGTGTCCGCCACGTTGATGATGCCCAGCTGCAGGCCGCGCATGGACCGCGCCTCGTTCCAGAGGCCGACCTGGAGGCCCGTGAGGTCCGCGCGCCCGGCGGAGTTGTAGACGCCCGCCTGGATGCCAGCCATGATGTCCAGCGCCTCGTTGCGGAGGATGTTGGCCTGCAGTCCCTCGAAGTAGCGGCAGCGGCCGTACACGCCGAGGTCGAAGCCCGTCACGCTCTCGCATTCGCCGTAGGGCAGCGTGAGGCGCAGGCCGACCACGTCGATGTCCTCGATCGAGTTGAACGCCAGCCACACGGGCCACGGGGCCTTCGTATCGGGCGCCTTCGCCACAACCGGTGCGGGGGCGGGAGCCGCCTCCTGCGCGGAAACAACGGCGCACGCGAGCACCGCACAGAGGGCCATCAGAGTCTTTTTCATGTCGAAATCCTTTTCAGGGTGTTTGTTTCGGGTGTAATTATAGGTTTTTTCGGTTAAATGTGCAAGTGGAAAGTCATCGTAAAGTGAGCTCGTTCATGTCGGGGGTGCGGACTTCCCAGGGAAACGCACCCAGTGCCACGAGCGCTTCGCCCGACAAAAACAGCGATCCGCACACGACGAGCGTGCCGCCGGACGTGCGCGCCCAGGCGATCGCGCGGCCGAAGGCGGCCTCGAGCGACGAGCACGACTCCGCCTCCGCGAACCCCGCCATCAGCATGCGCTCCGCCACCTCGCCGGGATCAAGCGAGCGGGCGTTGCGAATCGGCACGGCCCAGCCGTGCGTCGCGAGCGCGCTCATGATGCGCAGGTGCGCGAGCACGTCCTTGTCCCCGCAGAACCCGGCGATCAGCCCCACCGGCTCCTTCACGTGCGCGAGCTTCAGCGAGTCGCGCAGCGCCATCGCGCCGTCCGGGTTGTGCGCGCCGTCCACGACCACCGTCACGCCGTCCTTCTCCACGCGCTGGCAGCGGCCGGGCCACACGACGTGCTCGAGCCCCTCGACGATCGCGTGGTCGGGAATGGCCACCTCGCAGTCCTGCGCGAGGGCGTCCGCCGCCGTCAGGACGGTCAGCGCGTTCTCCGCCTGGAACGCGCCGAAGAGCGCCAGGTTGATCGGCGGCAGGTTGCGGTGCGCCGTGGTGGCGACGAGCGGCGAAGTCTTCACGACGGACACGTGGTCCGCCACCGAGTAGAACGCGGAGCCGTTCAGCGACGCGAACCGCTCGATCGTCTCCTTCGCGCTCTCGGGCATCGCGCCGCACACGACCGGCCGGCCGGGCTTGATGATGCCCGCCTTCTCCTCCGCGATCGCCGCATGCGTGTCCCCCAGCCAGTCGCAGTGGTCGAGGCCGATGTGCGTGATGACGCTCACCAGCACGTTCGACGCGACGTTCGTCGCGTCGAGGCGCCCGCCGAGGCCCGCCTCGAGCACCACGTAGTCGGGTTTCGCGCGCGCGAACAGCACGAACGCGACCGCCGTGAGGCATTCGAAGAACGTCACCTCCAGGCCCTTCTCGCGCTCAAAGCGCTCCACGACGGGGAAGACCGTGTCGGCCGCCGCGTCCAGCAGCTCCGCCGACGCGGGCGCGCCGTCCACGAAGAAGCGCTCGGCGAGCGAGACGAGGTGCGGCGACGTGTAGCGGCACACGCGGTAGCCGGCCGCGCGCAGCACGGCGTCGAGCATCGCCGTCACGGCGCCCTTGCCGTTCGTGCCGGCGACGTGGACGACCTTCAGGGAGTCCTGCGGATTCCCCAGCGCGTCCAGCAGGGCGCGCATCGTGGCAAGCCCCGGGCGCATGCCGTATCGCCGGCGCGCCGCGAGACGTTCCAAAAGACTGTTTGGCTGCATGGAGTTGTATTATACCATATTTTTCGCTCACCCGGCGCGGGCGAGAAGGACCGCGCCGAGGGCCGCGAAGCCGTAGCCGGCGAGGATGCACCAGAGGATGCGGTCCGTCAGCAGGACCTTCTCGGGGCGCCCCGTGTCGCCCTTGCCGTAGACAAGCCACAGATAGCGGCCGATGCCGAGCGCCACGAATACGGCCGTGGCGCTGAGCCCGCGCGTGCCGAAGCGCGCCACCGTGTCCGCCGAGAGCGTGTAGCACGTGTACACCGCGAGCGTACCGCACGCGGTCAGCAGGATCAGCGCGTCCAGGACGCGCGGGTGGTAACCCTTCAGCGCGGGGCGCGAATCGCTCGCGGTCTGCATCTCGTGCCGCCGCTTGCAGAGCGCGAGGAACAGCGACAGGGAGAACGCGCACGCGAGCAGCCACGGCGAAATGCGCACGTCCATCGCCGCCGCGCCCGCGACCGCGCGCAGCACGAAACCCGCCGCGATCACCGCCACGTCCACGTAGGGCACGCGCTTCAGGAAGCCCGAGTAGGCGCACTGCATCACCGTGTAGACGAGCAGCACCGCGAAGCCCCACGTGCGGTCGGGATGCCGGAACACGAGGTAACAGGGGAACGCGAGGCCAAACGCGAAGAGCGCGAGCGCCGCGCGCACGGCGGCGATCTTCGAGATGAGGTCCGCCGCCACGGGACGGTTCCTCTTCACGGGATGGCGGCGGTCCTCCTCGTAGTCGCCCACGTCGTTCAGCAGGTAGAACGCGCTCGAGACGAGCGAGAAGGAGAGCGCCATCGCGCACACGAGCGCGAACGGACGCCACCCGCGCGCGAGCGCGGCCTGCGACTTGTCCGCCACGGCGAAGAACCACGCCGCAAACACGACGGCGTTTTTCGTCCACTGGTTGACGCGCAGCGCTTTGATCCACAGGGAGGCCATGCGGGATAGTATACCATATCCGCCGCATCTGCGCCGAGAATGCCGCGCAAGTCGCCGGATTGTGCTATAATACGCCCATGGAAAACAAACTGGTCTTCGTTTTGGCGTTCCTCGCCCTCTGCGGATGGGGAGCATCCGCGCAACCCGTCGTCCTCGAGACGCACGAGTCGTTCAAGTTCGGGCCCGGCAAGGGCAAGAGCTTCCACATCCCCCTCAAGCCCGAATGGGGCGTGCTCACCCTGCGCACGCGGATGAAGACCACGGCGCTCGTCCCGGGGAAGGACCTCGGCTGGATGAACGGACGCATCCCGA
>JAFRNO010000562.1 GCA_017430155.1 Kiritimatiellia bacterium
AAGGCGACATCGCCGAGTTCGCGTGGTTCGGCGGCGGCGAGCCTCTTACGCCCGCGCAGATGATGGCGCTGTCCAAGGACCTTGCGCAGAAGTACGGCGCGCGGCTGTACGACAGGGACGCCTACCACCTCTCCGACATCGCCTCCTACGGCCTCGGCGCAACGAACGTCTCGGTGGCGGCGGGCGCGTCGCTCAGCCTGCCGCTCGCGAACGCATCGCCCTACACCGTCGGCGCGGGCACGACGCTCACGCTCTACGGTTCCGTGGCCGAAGGCACGCTGGCGCTCGCGGACGGCGCCACGCTGAAGATGCGCTACGGGAATTCGCCGATTTCGTCCATTGCGGCCCTGCGCGCCACGGGCAATGTCAGGCTCGTGATATCCGGCCTCCCGCAGTCGCGTCCGTCGTGGATTCCCCTTGCGTCCGTCGAGGGCGAAGCGAACATCGACGGCGCACGCTGGACGGTCGAAGGATTGCGCGCCGCCGAGGTCTCGGTGGTCGAGGGCGTGCTGGGCGTGTTCTCGCGAAACGGCACGATCGTGATCTTCCGTTAGTTCGGCGTCAACGAGAAATTTGGCAAAGAAAGGATTTAAGATGAAGACGATGTTACGTGTCGCAGTGATGGCGGCGGTGGTCGCGGCAAGCTCGACCCTCCCGGCGGAGACGTTCACGGTCGGCGACTGGGAGCTGACGGGCGGCGGGAACGCCGCGCTGACGCTGTCGTACAGGGGGCGAAAGCTCCTCTCCGACGTGACGCTCGGCGGCTGGACGGACGGCTACAAGCGCGGGACGTTCGGCGGGCGCGGGTATGCCGCGCGGCGGGAAGGGGACACGGTCACGTTCTCCAAGACCGGGCCGAACGCGAACGTGAAGCTGGCCGTGACGCTCGCCAAGGGACGCGCCGCGTTCGCGATGGACGTGGACATCCTCAAGGAGTTCGGCCCCGTGGAGTACGGCTTCAACATCCCCCTGGACAGCTTTGCCGAGAAGGACGGCTCCGTCTGGCCGATGGTGGGCCGGACCTTCTGTCCGATCGAGCCCGGACGCACGTTCGAGTCCGTGGGCGGACGCCGCCTCGCGTTCGAGTACCCTGAATCGCAGTATGCCCTCACGGTGTTGGAAGGCAACGCCTTCGCCCTCCAGGACATGCGCCGTAAGGGTGACAACCACGTGCGCTTCATCGCGTGCCGACACTCCACCGAACCGTGTCGAATGTCGTGGCGGCACGAGTGGACGGTCAACGAGTCGTTCGACGCCGAGGCGCGCACGCGCCGCCGGATCCTGTTCGGACGGCCGCGCCAGCGTCTCGTGCCGGTGGAGTTCTCCAATCCCGGCTTCGAGGACGGGGCGGCGGGCTGGTCGCTGCCGAAGAAGGCCGCGCACGACGGCACGGTGGCGCACGGCGGGAAGGGGTCCGTGCGCCTGCGCGTGGACGACCCGAAGAAGGACCCCTGCTACGTGACGCGGCAGGTGCCGGTCAAGGCCGGCGCACGGTACCGCGCCTCCTGCTTCGTCAAGACCGAGGACGTGCGCGACACGGAAGGGCGGATGCCGTCCGTGGGCGCCGGCCTGATCGTGGAGTGGGCGGACAAGGACGGCAAGTGGTGCGGCTCGGGCGAGTACGCGTGCGGCATTTACGGAACGAAGGATTGGAAGAAGGTCGAATGCCACAACCTGATGGCGAACCAACGCGCCGCATACGCGATCTTCTACCTGGCCGTGCGCGGCTCGGGATGCGCCTGGTTCGACGACGTGACGCTCGTCCACGACGAGGTCTCCGCCGACAAGTTCGCGCCGGCGGACGGGGCGACGCTCGCGGACAATGCGCCGTTCTTCACGTGGCGTCCGCACCGCGGCGCGCGCCGCTACACGGTGGAGCTGTCGCGCGACCCGGCATTCGGGAAGGGGACCGTGCGCTCCTACGACGCAGGCGGCATCGCCGAGTTCCAGCTGACCGAGCCGCTGGAGCCGGGCGTCTGGTACTGGCGGGTCTTGGCGAAGGGATTGGAGGATCCCCAGCCGTGGCGCTTCACGCAGACGGCGCCGGTTGACCGCGACTGCCTGCCGCCGCGCATCGTCCCGCGAGGCGCACGCGTGTGCGCCGCCGACCAGCCCTTCACCGTGCGCGTGAAGGAGAAGAAACCGCGCGAGATTTCCGTCGTTTTCAAGGCCAGCGGTCTCGAAGTCGCGGCGCTCCCGTATGGGGAGCCGCCGTCCCGGCGGCTTGAAGGAGACGAGGTCGAATACCGTTTTGCGCCGCCGTCGGGCGGCTGGCCGAAAGGGCTCACGGAAGGAAACCTTGTCGCGAAGGACGCGGCGGGGACCGTCGCCGCGCGGCGGTTCTGGCTGCTCAACGCGCCGAAGCCGGCGAACGCCGTCGTCGTGGCGAAGGACGGATTCTTCGAACAGGCCGGCAAACGCATCTTCCCGCTTGGCATCTACGAGGTCGCGCCGAAGTACATGCAGGAGGTGCGCCGGGCGGGTTTTGACGTGGTGCACACCTACCGGTGGGAGAGCGACCAGGACGACGTGGCGTGCCGCGCCTACCTCGACGCCTGCTGGCAGGCGGACGGCCTGCGGGCGTTCATCGGCTTCGACCGCGGCACCCGGTCGCAGGACGGGATCGTGCAGGGGAACTTCGCGCACATCGCGCGACGCGTGGGCGCGCTCGCCGACCATGCGGGGCTCTTCTGCTGGTATCTCTTCGACGAGCCGGAGATCCCCGCCCAGTTCGTCTCGCCCGACCTGCTCACGGCGCTCGCCGACCTCGTGCGCGAGCTCGACCCGTACCATCCCGTGGTGATGACGACGTGGAACGAAACCATGAACGAGTACCGCCGCACGTGGGACACGCACTGGACGCAGGCGTATGGCAACCCCGCGGGCGTGACGAAGTGTCTCGACGAAC
>JAFRNO010000563.1 GCA_017430155.1 Kiritimatiellia bacterium
GCCGCTGTCTGCGCCGTCGCGGCCGTCGGCGCGATGGTCGTGGGCTACGCGCGCACCGCCGCCGCCCTCGAACTCGCGGCACGCAACGCCAAAGTGGCGGACGCCGCGCTCGGCGAGGTGTTCCACCATGTGGAGAACATGCCGCCGTCAAAGCGCGACACCAAACTGCTTTCGGCCTTGCTGCCCTACTACGGCCGCCTCGCGGGCAACCAGGAGCTGCCGCAGGACAAGGTTGCGGAGGTGAACGGCATCTTGGGTGTCTGCGCCTTCCGGTCCGGCGACTTCGAACTGGCGGAGAAGGCCTTTCGCCGTCTCGTCGAGATCCATCCGTCCTCCACGTCGCTCAACCGCCTGGCGGAGACCCTTCGCCGACGCGGACGCACCGAAGAGGCCGCGGCGGTCGCACAGCGCGTGGCTGACGGCTACGCACGGACGACCAACGTGGTGGACCGCTACGAGGCCGCGCTCGCATTCGAGTGGCTCAGCCACCAGAAAGGCCGCGAGATCGACCGCAAGCTGGCCTTCGCGCTTGCGAAGATGCTGCGCGAGGCCGAGCCGGACAACCCGGACTTCCGTTTCCTGTACGCCCGCCTGCTCGCAGAGTCCCCGAGCCTCGAGAGCGCCTCGAACAGAACGGTTGCCGTGAAGAGCGCCTTCGTGCTGCTCAGCGACCTCGCCACCGAGTTCCCGGACCGCCCCGAATACGGCAAGGAACTCGTCACCGCCATGGACCGCCGCCTGCGGCACGGCCCCGCGACCAAGCGGGTTGCCCGCGCCGACGTCGAACTGGCGGTCGACACGGCCGACCGCCTCCTCGGCCGGTATCCAAACGTCCCCGAGATCGTCTCCGCCGTCGTGTCCTTCCGCGACACGTACGCGACCTACCTGCGCAGACTCGGCGATCCGCGCACCGCCAACCGCGAGAGCCTCCGCACGACCGGCATGCTCGAACTCCTCTCCCACAACCCCGAAACCCCCGACGCCACGCGCCACACCTTCTCCGGCAAGAACGTCAGCATCCCCTACCGGCAAGTCACGACGGGAAGCGACACCAACGCGGCCACCACGCTCATCCTCGCCCTCCACGACCGTTCGCTCAACGGCAGCGACAACGTTCGGCAGACGACCGTCCCCTTCCTGCGGACGCTCGTCACCTGCGCCGAGAAGAGAGACTCGAAGACCGTCATTCTCCTGCCGCAATGCCCGGGCGGGCGCGAGGGCAACTGGCTGGGCGCACGCAAGGGCCGCCGCGACGGGCTGCTGGCGGACATCGCCAGCCTCGTCCAGGAGAAGACAAACGAGTTCAGCGTCGCCGCCGACCGCACGTTCGTCGTCGGCGTCGACAGCGGCGGCGACGCCTGCTGGCCGCTCCTCGCAGACAACCCGTTGCTGTTCGCCCGCGCGCTCGTGGCCGGGGCGGGGCCCGTCCCCGCGTCCGCCGCCACCAACATCGTCGCGGCCGTCCGCATCATCCACGGGGAAAGCGACCACCTCCATTCCGAGGCATCCGTGCGCAAGGCCGCCGCGCGCATCGGCGGCGAGAACGGCCCGTCCGCCGAAGTGGACCTCCAACTCGGCAGCACGCACAAGACCGTAATCGACAACGCCTTCAGCGACGACGCGCTTGAATGGCTCATGAACGCGCAGGAGGAAGTGCCGCCCTTCCCGCCATTCGAGATGCTAACGCCCGCCGCCGAGGTATTCGGCACGGACGAGTGACGGCAACCGCCACCTAGCGGCGAGGACGGTTCCGCCCGTCGCGCCGCTTTTGTTCGCTAGAAGTACATCGGCGGAGGCGGAACCGTGTGGTACTCGCCGTTATAGTAGTAGTTGAAGCCGTCATAGTAGTAGCCGTCCCCATAGTAGTAGACGCCGTTCACGACGATCACCCACTCCTGCTCGACCCATTCCCACGCACGGAGCGCGCCGACACGCCACAGCGGAACGGCCGGCCTCGCCCAGTAGCGCGCATGTCTCGGGATGTGGTGACGGACGACATGGTGCGGAGGCGCATGGTGGCGTGGCTCCTGATGGAAGTGTCCGTGCCTCCCGACGGCAGGATGATCGACATGGTGGACAGGAGCGGCATGCTTCCCCGCGTTTGGTTTGGCTGCAGGTCGCGCGCCCTGGGGAGCCCGCGTCTGTTGGGGCGCTCTTGCCGCGTGTCCGTTGCCGCCCTGGGGCGCTCTTGCCGTGTGTCCGTTGCCGCCGTGGGGAGCCCGCGTCTGCTGGGGTGCCCTTGCCGGGCGTCCGTTGCCGCCGTGGTGTCCGCCTTTCGGCGCAGCGAATGTCGTTGTGCAGAATGCCGCGCAGGCAAGTCCGACGAATGCGATTTTCAGGAAGTTGTTGTTCATAGCGCACCTTCACTTTCTGTTTGCGATTTGACGGGGAGCTCATCTCGCCCTTACATCCAGTAAGGAGTCCGCGTCACCCGTTTCTGACACTCAAGCCTCGGAAGCCGCGGCCGCAGCGGGAGCGGCCGCGCTTGTCCACAATCCGTTCCACATCCTCAACCGTGTTCTCGCACCCGGGCCGGCCCATCAACAACATTCCCAGCTACGTCAATCAGCACAGTCGCGCCATCAAGATAATCCTTCAACTTCACCTCCATTGACCCAATGCTGGTGCCCCCATGAACGACCAGCCCCCATGGGCACGCCATTACCGTGCCAATGCTACTGTGTCAACGGGGTCTGCCCCTGCTGACCCCCGCATCCAGATAGTTCCTGTCATCAGGTCTTTTGGCAAGGTTGCAGGTATTTTTCTTCTCCAATCGTTTCAACGCTGAATAGTATACCACATATCAGCGTGTCTGTGGCAAAGCAAGGGGTAATGCGTCACTGAACAGCGGGGGTGTGAAACTCCGAGGGCGGGCAAAGGGGCTCCGCTACCGCTGCGCCTGATGCTGCGCACAGTCCAGCCGTCCGGCTTTCGGGAAGAGGAAGTCGCGCACGGCCGATTTCTTTCCCGTCGAGGCGTAGATGTCGAGGGCCTGCGCGAGCTTCGCGGCCGGGTCGTCGCAGCGCAGCGCCAGCGTCTCCATGACGGACTGGTTGACCTCGCGCACCCGAAGAGCCTCCTCGGACTGGCCTCCGAAGCTCGTCTTGCGGGCTATGACCAGCCCTCTCACGCCACGCTCCGCGCGGTTGTTCTCCGCCGGGATGTCGGGGCCCCTCGCCCAGTGGTAGACCCTGTCCGGGTGTTCCCTGAAGATGTTCTGCACTTTCTGCAGCTCCGGGTCCCTCGCGCTCCTTCCGGCCAGCTCGGCGATCTTCGACCTGGTAGATCTGGCCTCGCGGGCGAAGGCTTCCGGGGGAAGTCCCTTTGAGCGGAGTGTCATCGCGGCCGCCAGCAGTTCTGCCATCTGCGGCACGAACGCCTTGTACTCGGGGTTGTCCGGATCCTTCCTCTGAAGCTGCAGGAGTTTCCTCAGGATGTGCGCGAAGCAGTACTGGCGGTCGCCGCGCCACGGCTTGTCGTAGCCCGTGTACCTGTCCGTCACGAGGACCCCGCGCGGCTCGCGGTCCCCGAACAC
>JAFRNO010000564.1 GCA_017430155.1 Kiritimatiellia bacterium
CCAGGGCGGCGGCGGCGCAGTGGCCGAGCGCCGCGACGATTCCGGCGCGCGCGCTAGACATAGATCTCCTTCAGGCGTCCGCAGGGGGACTTCACGGCGGGGCTCATGACGGGGCCGTATTCCTTCAGCCACTTGGGGTTCGGCAGGCGGTCGTCGGGGTCAACGCCCGCGAGCTCCATGATCGAGCCGAGGAAGTCCTGCGGCGTCACGGGGCGCTCCTTCCAGTGGTCGGTCGTCTCGTCGCTCTTGCCCACGACCTGCCCGCCCTTGAAGCCGCCGCCCGCCACGAGGGCGGAGAAGCAACGCGGGAAGTGGTTGCGCCCGCCGTTCCACGGCGGCTGGCGGTCCACCTTCGGCACGCGGCCGAACTCGCCGCTGAGCCAGACGATCGTGGTGTCCAGGAGGTCGCGCTCCTTGAGATCCTGGAGGAGGGCCGACACGGCCATGTCCATCTCGAAGGTGGGCTGCTTCATCGTCTCGAAGTGGCGCTTGTGGGAATCCCAGCCGCTGTAGTTGATGGAGATGTACGGCACGCCGTATTCCACGAGGCGGCGGGCGGCGAGCAGCTGCTGGCCGATCTCCGTGTAGGTGGTGCCGTTCGCCTTCACGCCGTAGCGCTTGCGCACCGCGTCCTTCTCGCGCGTGAGGTCGAACGTCTCGGCGGCCTTGCCGAGGATGATCTCGCGCGCGGCCGCGCCGGCCGCCTCGAACTCGGGGTCGGGCGGCAGGCGGTCGATGCGCGAGGCGCGGCTGAAGCGGTCCATGATCTGCTCGCGCGTGAGGCCGCCGGGCGGCACGATGCCGTCCACCTCGAAGCGCTTGGCGGACGCGCTTCCGCCCGTCACGAGCGGCGCGTACTCCTCGCCGAGGAAGCCGACCTCGGAGAAGCGGCCCTTGGCGTGCGTGAGGATCACGAACGGCGGCAGGTCGCCCTCGTAGAGGAGGTCCGACTGAACCGAATTGGCCTTGCCCGGACCCTTCACGCGCGACGAGGAGATCAGCGCGCCGAGGGCGGGGAACGTCACGCCGCCGCCGGGGTTGCGCCCCGTCTGCATGAGGTAGGTGGCCGTCTCGTGGCCCGGGAACGGATGGGTCATCGAGCGGATGATCGTGTAGAGCTCGGAGCACTTCGCCAGCTCGGGAAGCCACTCGTGCAGCTCGTACCCGCAGGAGGACTTGATCGACTTGAGGCCGTTGTTGTAGTCGTGCGGCGCGTCGGGCTTCGGGTCAAAGGTCTCCAGCTGGCTGGGGCCGCCCCACAGCCAGATCTCGATGACGCTTTTCGCGAACTTCCGCGAGGTCGACTTCGCGGCGGGTTTCTGTGTGTTCGTGCTCATATGCGGTAGAGGAATTCACGGGAGTTGAGGAGGAACCACGCGACGTCGCGGGCGTTGATGTTGTTCTTCTGGTCGAAGTAGAAGAGCTCGTCCTTCACGGGCGGACGCGAGAGGAAGCGCATGTAGAGGTTGCGGATCTGGTCGGCGTGCGAGAGGGCCTTGAAGTCCGACTGCCCCACCATCCGGCCGAGGTCGCGCCAGAGCTTGCTGGAGTTGTAGAGGTAAAGGCGCTGCTTCGCCTTGATGCGGTTGTCGCGCTCCGTCAGGAGGCCCGAGTCGCGCGCCGGACGCCCGAAGAGGATCAGGAACGCGCTGGAGATCGAGCCGTCCTCCACGAGCACGGACTTGCGCGTGGGCGGCAGGAACGAGTAGGGCTCCGGCGCGATCGACCCGAAGTCGCGGCGCGAGCCGGTGAGCGTGCAGAGCACGTCGTCCAGCACCTCCGCGTCCATGCGCCGCGCCGGGAACCCGCCCTTGCCCGGTCCCTGGCGGTACTCCGTCTGCGCGAACACGTGCCGCAGAAGCGGCTTCAGGCGGTAGCCGCCGTTCCGGAAGGCGTTCACCCACTTCTCGCACTTCGCCTTCGGCGCGAGCGTGTTGTAGATCCACCAGTGGACGCGCTGCACGGGCGTGGCGACGAACTGCGGCGCGAGCGGTCCCTCCAGCTGCGCCATGAACGCCTCGGGCGTCGCGTCGGCCGGGCCGTCGTCCAGGTACACGATCTCCTCCTTCCACTCGCGCGTCTTCTTCCACCGGACGCGCGAGAAGAACTTCGCGTACTTGTCCGTCGGCTCCAGCAGCAGGCTCGTCGAGACGGCCTTGGACAGCCCCTCGGGCGTGTGGCTCGCCGCCGCGCGCAGGAAGTTCACCTGCGGGACGCGGAAGTTGCTGCCGCGCGAGTAGAGGAGCGTGCGCGCGAACTCGTTCCAGGGCATGTCGTTCTTGATCGTCTCCCGGATCCAGTGGTGGTAGACGTAGACGGCGTTCGGCCACAGGTTGATGGGGAACTCGCTCTTGACGCGCAGGAAGTCGCAGTAGCGCATCGCGTAGTAGTCGGCGAAGTCGTCGGACTCCAGCAGCGCGTCGACAAGCTTCTCGCGCTTCTTGATGTCGCGGGAGGAGACGTACTCGGTCACCTCCTCGGGCGTGGGGATCCGCCCGCAGATGTCGAGATACAGACGGCGGCAGATGAGAAAGTCGGCCGCCTGGCCGCCGTTCGGCGCGAAGATGCGCTTGTCCGCCGCGGCAGACGCCAGGCCCTCCATGATGGAGAAGGCCGACGCACTCGCAAGAAATGCTCTGCGTGAGATAGTCATTCTTAAAACCCTTCCTTATGAACCGTGGACAATATTATAGCCGTTTCGCCGCCCGCGCGCAAGCCCCCGCGCGGCTCAAATCACGGCGAGGAGGAAAGCGACGAGGATCAGCGCGAACGCCAGCCACCGCTTCCACGCGGGTACGGGCGGCGCGTCGGTGGGCGCCGCAGGCGCGGCATTGCCCAAGACCTTCTTCAGCCCCCGCAGCGCAAGCGGGAGTTTCGACTTGTCGGCGAGCAGGAACGCCGCAATCCCCAGCAGCAACACGACGGGTACGAAGCGGTAAGCCAACAGGTAGGGCGGTCGCCCCGCGACCGCCGGGAGGGGCGCGCGTGTCGCGCCCCCCGCCAACTCCCCCTCCACGGCGGCGATGAACGCCTCGGGCGTCACGTCGCGCCCGAGTCCGCGCGCGGCGTCCGGCACCTTCACGCGGCCCAGCTCCACGTTGCCGTCCGCCGCGAGCAGGACGAATGTCGGGATGCCCTTCACGCCCAGACGGTCCGCCAGCGCGTTGTTGCGCTCGCGCTCGTCCGGCGCGAGCACGCCGTCGCGGCGCGGCAAATCAACGCGCGTGAACGCGACATGGGCGTCCGCCCATTCCCGCCACACGTCAGTCGCGAACACGCGACGCTCCAGCAGCTTGCACCACTCGCACGAGTCGCTGCTGCCGAAGGCGAGCAGGCACGGCAGCTCCGCCGGGGGAGGGTCGCGCTCCTGCGCGACCGCCGCCGGAAGGGTCGCGCAGGCCACGGCCACCAAGGCCGGCAACAGGAAATGTAATCTCTGTTTCCTCATACCTATCTAGGCTCGAAGGCGAGCGGGGTGTCGGTCACGGCGACACCGTCGCAGCGGAACTCGCCGCCGCGTCCGCTCAGGCGGATCACGTGCCGGCCCTTCGCGAGATCGTAATGCCGGAGCATGTTGCCCTGCTTGCGCCCGGGCGTGAGCATCGTCCAGACGGGGTAGTCCTGCCCCTGCTGGCGGGAGGCCTCCAGCGGATCGCCGTCCACCGCGCCCCACACGTGCCCCCGGCCCACGCCGTGCAGCATCACGTAATACCGCCCGTCCTCCGGCACGGAGAACTCCACCGTCCGCTCCTTCTTGGAAAACGCGGCGTATTCCCCTTCCTTGAAGCCCTTCGCGTAGACCGTCCGCGGATTCCCGGCAACCGGACGGTACGGCGGCACGAACTCCGTCTCGGCGTAGACGGTGAACGGACGGGAGAAGCCCTTCTCGTCCCGCACCAGGAACGCGCCGCGGTACCAGCGGCGGTCGCGCATCTTCGACGCGTCCAGCGTGACCGTCAGCGGGACCTCTCCGTCGGCCGGCACCGCGCCTTCGGCGGGCGAGACGCGCAGCCAGCCGAACTCGTCGTTCTTCACGATCCGGAACCGGCACGCGCGCCCCTTGCTACGCACGCGGACGGTCAACGCGGACGGTTCGCACGCGCCGCCCTTCACCTTGAATCCGGAGAAGCGCGCGCCGTCCAGCATGAGCGACATCGGACGGACCGGATACGCCGCGTCGAGGTCGCGCTCCTCGATCTCCCTCGTCACGTCCCCTTCCGTGGACGAGTTGGTCGCCGGCCATTTCAGGTAGCGGATCTGGCCGATCTTCTGCTTGCCGCAGAACATGTTGCCGGAGCTGACGATCGTCAGGTTCGTGGTCATCATGAATCCCGTCCCCTTGCCCCAGAACACGTTCTTCTCGGCGAACACCTCCGCCTCCGGACCGTGCGCCCCGCCGCCGACCTTGAGCGTCTGCCCCGCCTCGCCGAACTCGCCGCACATCCCGGAGAAGAGGTTCCGGTAGACGTAGCTCGGCCCCACCATGCAGCCCTGCACGGACACGCCGCACAACGCGGCCTCGTAGCGGTTGTCGAAGTTGCGGACGTTCCGCTGTCCGCCGTCCATCTCGATGCAGTCGTCGTTGCAGTACACCATGAAGTTGCCGTACACGTCGCCCGTCCGGTTGAAGCCGCCGTCGTACGAGAAGTTGCCCTGTCCCTCCACGGCGTCGTTCCAGCGGTGGTCGTCGCTGCCGACGAAGTCGTTCCAGCGGATGACCGTCGAGCCCGCCGCGTGCGCCATCACCACGCCCTCGGGTCCTGCCGGATGCGAATAGTACCAGCTGTTGGCGCGTCCGCGCGGCTCGTGGAAGTAGCAGCGCTCCACCGTCACGCCGAAGCAGCCTTCGCCGATCTCGATCGCCGAATCGTAATTGATGCCGTACGATTTCCGGTCCATGTCCGGCATGAAGTTGCGTCCGTACTGGTCGAACCGCGGCTTCCCGACGCGTCCCCAGCGGGAGAAGTCGCAGTTGATGAAGCGCACATATCGGCAGTTCTTCATCCTGAACACGTGGCGCCCGCGCGTGCCCCGGATGCGCAGGCCGTCAAACACCACGTATTCGGCGCCTTCGAGGTTCACCGCGTCCTTCTCGCTTTCGCCGAAGTCCAGCGCGTTCGGCGCGGTGAAGCGGACCCAGCCGTCGGCCGTGCCCTTTTCAGAGATGACGATCGGCAACGCGCCGCCCGCCGACAGCTCGACGGTCCTCGCAACCGGCACCTCGCTCTTCCACGTGCGGAACGTGGCCGACTTGACGACATGCCCGTTCGCCGTCAGGCGCACCTCGTAGGAGGTATCCTCCTCAATGTCACGGATGGAGGCGCGGTACGTGCGCGAAAGCGGGTAATGATGCCACTCCCGCGCCGACACCCGTCTCCATTTCCCTGGTAGGGCGGTCGCCCCGCGACCGCCGCCCGTCTTGCGATATTCCAGCGCCAGCCCCTCGATCGGCTGGGCCGCGCCGAACTCCACCGAACAGCAGCAGTACGTCGGTTCGAGCAGAATCTCCCCGTCCTTCGCAAAGGGCGGCGCCTTCACCTTCGGCGCGGCGAAGGCACAGATGGCAAAAATGAATACGAGAATAGTTGCCAACCTTTTCATCTGTCGTAACTCCCATAGAGGCTGTGGGCCATCGGTGCGACTGATCGTCCGCGGTAGGCGAACGGCTTGTCGGCGTAGTTGCACACCACTTCCTCGCCGTTGGAGTAGCGGACGCGGAAGACGTCCGGCGCGATCTCGGCATGGTCCTCCATGAACTCGAACTGCAGGTGCTTGAGCGCCTGCCACTGGTCGTACATGCGCTTGATGGGCGCGAGGTCCTTGTAGTCCGTGTAGTAGAACATCGGGCGGCCGTTCAGCTCGAACACCTTGAGCGTCCGGCGCGCGGGCGTGTCGAGGAAAGTCGTGACCTTCTCCGACCCGCGCACGGCGTCCGTCTTGCCGCTGCCCGCGTCGCGCGGACACGGCGCGTCGAGCGTCGCGTAGAACGGCTGGCTCATGATGATGCCCGAGTAGACGACGTGCCAGATCGGGAAGTATCCATCAACGAGCGGCTTCTTGGGGCTGTGCCAGCCGGGATAGCAGCTCACGTAGAGCGCGTTGTCGAGGATGGGAGCGCAGTGGTCGATGCCGCACTCGCTGCTGTAGCCGCCGAACGCCGCGCGCACCTTCTCGCCCACCTTGAGCTGCCATTCGCACATGGACTTGCGGTTGTTGGGGTGCATCGGGTCGTGGCACACGCCCGGCAGGATCGCGCTCGTCACGTCCACGTGGACGAGGCCGTTCAGGCCGAGGTCCTTTTCGTCCGCGATGTCCTTGTCCACGTACTTGTTGCAGCACACCTCCCAGCAGCTGCGGTAGACCTGTCCGCCGGGGTAGACCGTGTACTTCAGCGGGTTGCCGTCGCGGTCCTTCGCCACGTCGGCGAGGTTCCAGCGCTTCGCGTTCCTGTAGAAGTTGTTCTGGTTGATGTGGCAGTTCATGCGGTAGCCGAGCGACTTGCCGTACGCGATGGCGTCGCGCATGCCCTTCTCGCCGCCGAAACGCTCGTCGGCGGGGAAGAGGTCGGGGAACGGGCCGTCGTGCCCGCCCTGCTGGAAGCCGACCATGCACATCTCCGCCTTGTCGACGCCGATTTCCTTGAACCGGCGCATGATGTCCTTGAAGTCCTCGAACGTGTGCTCCACCAGGATGGGCGGCATCGCCTTGAGCCAGTCCTCCTTCGTCGTCTTCGTGCGGTCGCAGCGTCCGAACTTGCAGCGCACGAAGAACGAGTCGGCCGCGTAGGCGAGCGCCTCGTTTCCCTTCACGCGCTCGCGCAGCGGCTTCACCGCGCCGCGCCCCAGCTGCCATTTGCGGTAGAGCCGCCCCATGCCGGAGTACGAGGCGTCGTCGCCGTCCAGCTCATAGAAGTCGATCACCCAGTTCTCGTACGGATTGAAGCCGATCGCCGACATCTTCAGGCGAACCGACATCTTGTACTCGCCGTTCCTTGACTCGACGCGGTCGTTCGTCTCGTAGCGCATGCCCTTGACGATCGCGAACCACGCCTTCCCCTCCGCCGTCTTCATGCCGAAGAACGGCATCCGCCCGTTGGAGATGACTGTGTCGTTGGTGTTGTGCATGAACGCGCCCCAGCGTCCGTCGTCCACCATCCACCAGCCGGGATCGCCCGCACGGCGCACGGCGGCGTCGCTGACGAGGTCGACCGTGGCGGCGTCGGACGGCATGTCGATCGTCCGCAGCTCGTACCGCCACGCGCCGTCCTTCTGGCGCGTAAGCCGCACGCGGGCGGTCTCCGTCTTCCCGTTCTTGAAGGTGGTCTTGACCGTCGCGTACTCCAGCGGCGACGCCGCCATCAGCGCGGCGGACGCCGCAAGTATGATCCCGAGGGCAATTTTCTTCACCGTTCTCTCCTTTCGGTTACCATGTCAAATGCGCCGATTTCTCAAACCGCCAATATTGTAACATATCTTTCGGACTTGTGATTGCGGTTTCAATGGAGTTGTGCTACAATTCAGCGCAGTCTCACGCGAAGAGGCAGGGGCGGACCAGTCCATGACGAATCGCCCCTGGCCCTTCAAACTGAGCAAATGAGAAAAGAGAATAGAGAAACATGTTGGAATGGACATTGATAGGCCTGTGCGCACTGGCAGTCATCCTGGTTGTGGCGCTGGCGTGTGCGTGCAAGTCGTTGGTCACCGCCAAGACGCAGCTCGGCCTGGAAATCGCGCGCCGGAACGACCAGCAGGCCTTATACGAGGCGCGGCAGCGCGCACTTGACGCCCAGCGCGAAACATTGAAGAAAGAGTTCGGGGAACTGGCGGCCCGGCTTCTCAGCGACAAACAGCGGACCCTCGCCTCGGCGAACGCGCAAACCCTCACCATCCTGTTCGGCCAGTTGAAGGAGAAGCTGGACAAATACGAGAAGGAGGTCGAGAGCGCCGCCGGCGAGAACACGCGGCTCGGCGAGCACATGAAGACGCAGCTTGCCGCCCTGCAGAGGTTCGCGGACAAGGCGCAGGCGTTCACGGCCGCGCTCGTGGGCGGCAACAAGCTCCAGGGGAACCAAGGCGAGGCGATTCTCGCCGGCATCCTGGAGCAGAGCGGTTTCCAGAGGGGCACGCATTACGACATGCAGCAGGGAGGACAGGACGAGGGGCGTCCCGACGCGAGCATCTACGACGCGCTGAACAAGCACGTCATCCTGATCGATGCGAAAATGAACATCAAGGACTACATCTACGCCTACAACCTGCCCAACGACGAGGCGCACAAGACGGAGAAGTCTCGGGCCATCAAGGCCCATGTCGCCAGCATCAAGCGGCAAATCGACAATCTTTTCGAGAAGAACTACGCCGCAACGGTGGCCCCCTCGCGGCCAGGGTACACGAACCTGCCGCTGGTTGCGATGTTCTGTCCGTTCAACACGGTCCTCGAGGCGGCCCTGAACGAAGACCCCACGCTGATGCAGTATGCCTATGAAAGAAACATCGTGCTGGTGACGCCGCTGACGCTCTGGGGATATTTCTGGCTGATTTCATGGGGTTGGAAGCAGGAGGCGATTGCCAACCAGTTCGAGGAAATCAAGAAGCAGGGCGGTGACGTGCTCGCGGCGCTGGACGCCGTCCTGAACGACCTCGTCGCGATGGGTGACGCGCTCGGGAAGGCGAAGGACGCCTACGACGACTTGTACAAGCGGATGACGGCGGAAAAGGGAAAGATGTCCGTCAAGCGCGTGGCGAAAAAGCTGATGGACTGCGGCGTCGTGCCGGCGGCGAAGCCCAAGCAGCTTGAGATGATCCTGGAGACAGCCGACGCCGGCGATGAGTCGGCAGAGCCAGCATCTCCGTGACACGTCAGCGGAGGGCCGTCTTGCGGAAGAAGCGGAAATACGCACCCTTCGCGTCCGTATCCCGCGCAAGCGTCTGAAGGTGCATATACGACGGGCCGAACGGCGACTTGCCGTCCGTGCGCAGGGCGAACGACTGCGTGCGGCCGCCGCAGGCGAGCGTCGCCGTCTTCGCCGTCCAGTCCCATGTCAGCGTCAACGTGGCCCACGCGCCCTTCCCGCCGAGCGTCTCGGCCGTCACGGGAACCGCCAGCGCCGCCTCTTCGCCCACGAATGCGTCGCTCGGGTTGAACCAGTGGTCGCAGAGCGCGAGCTGGAAGCCCTCGCCGTCGATGCGGCACTCGACCTCCAGCTTGCCGGTCAGGCCCGCGGGGAAGTTCCAGACGACGCCCTGCAGGTCGGAGACGAGCCGTTCGTCGCGGATGCGGCAGAGCTGCAGGACCTCGCGCTTCGTCTTGGGCCCCGTGTCCGGCTCGCGCACGAGCAACGCGCCTGGCACGCGGTTGAACGCGCAGTGTCCGCTCCAGCCGCGGAAATTGCCGGCGAGCGACTTCACGAACAAGTGGTGGGAGATGCCTTCGAGGCCGCACTTGAAGTCCTCGTAGCGGTCCGTCTCGTAGAGCCAGGAAACGTCGAAGAGGCAGATGCGGCAGGACGCCCCCTGTCCGTACGGCAGAATGATCTTGCCGTCCGGAAGCTCCATCGGCTGCGTCTGGTGGACGCTTTTGTCAATCTCGCGCCATTTCCTGTTGCCGAACTCGCGAAAGTCCGGACGGTTGCGGATCGCGTTGAGAGCCACTTCGCGGAACCCGATCCACGTGCGCCCGTCGTCCTCCGAGATTGCGGCGTGCAGCGCGTCGCGGTTGGTGAAGACGGTTTCAGACCGCCCCGTCAGCTCGCTCTTGTTCAGCTCGGGATACTCGGCGGGATCGCGCTTCGGCAGCGGCTCCGTGTTGTTCCAGAAGAAGAGGATGCGGCCGTCCTTCAACCTGAGGAACGTCGGCATCGTGTTGGAGGCGCAGAACATCGGCGCGGGCTTCGTGCCGTCCCACGTCTCGCCGCCGTCCTTCGACGTGTAGAGGTAGTGGTGGCGGAAGGTGGCGCGCACGGCCATCAGGAGGTCGCCGTTCGAGAGCTCCACGATCGTCGGCTCGCAACAGCCGTTGTTCCAGCGCAGGGACTTGTCGTGGTAGAGGATGTGGTCGGCCGAGACGGCGTTCGTGACGACGACATCGCGCCACGTCTCGCCGTCGTCGGACGAAATCGCGAGCGCGATGCGCGAGACGCCGTTCACGCCGCGCGCGCCGGCCACGATCCAGCGCCGCGATTTCTCAAGGGGCTGCATCGGACGGAAAAACGCGAGACTGCGCGACGTGGTGTCCGTCCACTTCACGTCCACCTTGCCGGTCGGGCCGTCCTTCGAACGCA
>JAFRNO010000565.1 GCA_017430155.1 Kiritimatiellia bacterium
GCAGGGTGAGGTTGGTCGGGAAGTCGTTCGTCGAGACCGGCACGCGCCAGCTGTCGCCGACGGGCGAGGCGTCGAGCGAGCCGCGCAGGTCACAGCCGTTGCCGCTTAGCTCCCATTCGAGCGCCAGGCCCTCCAGACGCCACGGCGCGGCGTTGGACGGCGAGGCCGAGACGAAGTATTGCTGCCAAGCGCTCGTGCGCGCGAGCGCGAACGAGCGCTCCCAGAGGATGTTCGTCGCGCCCGGCGTCCAGCCGGAGGCGAAACCGTCGAGGAGCGTCCACGCGGCGAGCGCGTTGGTAGTAAGAACGTTCTCGGCGAGGAACGCCTCGTTCGTGGCGGATGCCTCGACGCGCGCGAGGATGTCCGCGTCGGAGACCTCGCGTATGAGCGGGTTTGTTCCTGTGGCGATTTCCGCGCCGTCAAGGACGCCGTCGCCGTCCGTGTCGGGTAAGCCCGGATCGGTGCCGTGGACGAAGATCTCCTCGGCAGAGGAAAGGCCGTCGTTGTCGCGGTCGCCGTCGAGGAGGTCGGCCGGTTCCACGCGCCGGTAGAGGAGCGAGGTGAGGTTCGTCGCCGGTTCGGCGCATTCCCCGTAGCCGCCGTTGAACGCGCCGATAACAACCCCACCCTCTGGTAGGGCGCGCTCGCCGAGCGCGCCGCACCGCGAGAGGTCGTATCTGTAGACGAAATCCCCGTTCCAGAAGAACTCCGCCTGAAACGACACGGGCGTGAACGGGTCGCGATTGTAAAGGAAATCGTGCCAAGTGACGACGAGGGAGTTTGACGGCGTGCGCGCCCACCAAAATGCGCTCTCCACGCCTGCGGCGGCCCAGTTCACCATCGGTACGGCACCAAGGTCAGAGTAGAAAGGCGCGAAGAACGTAAAATTGCGGTCGCGGGGAACGAAACGCTCGCCCGCGAACTTCGGCACGAGCATACCGGAGGAGGAAACGGTGAATCCGTCAAACACGTTCGTCCCCAGCATGAACGCCCATGGCGTGTTCGTGTCGGCGGCAAGGAGGAAGCGGTCGCGGTTCGCGCCCCTGAGCCTCCACGGCACATGCTCCGACGCCCCCGCTGGCGCGGAGAAATTCCACGTCTCGTTCGTCCCCGTGTGCGCACGCGCAAAGCCCGCCTCGACCTGCTCGGGCGAGATCACGTACTCCACCTCGTTGGTTTCCCCGTCGCCCAACTGGAGCAACGGGCCGAGGCCGAGATTCGGCTTCGTCCCCGCCCAGACGATGAAACCGATCAGCGCCAACGCCTGGAACGCGCCGCGCGCGGACCAGAGCAGACGCCGCGCGACCGCGAACACGCCCATGCGGCGTAGCCACGCGCCGAACGCGAACACCGCCATCCCGAACAGGAGCGACACGCCGACGGCCTTCATCGCCTGCTGGAAGAACTCCACGAACAATCCGCCCCATGCGCCCATGCGTCACCTCATTCTCACGGAAGTCCCCTCCGGCGTGACCTGCGCGAAGAAGCGCTCGCCCGCGCGGACGTTCTCGCCACGACCGACGAGGCGCAGGCGGTTCCAGCCCGATGCATGGAGCCACGGCGGCTTCGAGGCGGCGAGTTCCGCGAAAAACTCCGCGCCATTGTCGAGGAAACGCACGTCGTCGATTGCGCCGCCGCGTCCGAGGCGTACGCGGACGACGAGTTCGTGCGCGCCGCAGCCGCCAGCCGGGGCGGCGGTGACGCGCTCGCCAGTGGCGCCATCCTCCACGAACCACGCGCCGCAGTCCCAGCCGACCACGAGGTCGCATTCATCAGGGGATAGTGTGCCGTCTTCAACGGGCGGGACGCCGCTTCCCCCAACGGGCGGGACGCCCGTTGTCCCAGTCGCGCCGTCTGTTCCGAACGCCATCTCCACGTTGTTCGACGGCGTGGCGTTGAACGCCAACTTGAAGGTGAAGTGACGCAGATGATCCTGCCACGCCGCGAACGGAACGTTGGTGACCGTCTCGGTATCAAGATACTCCACCGGCGGCAATACGGGCCGCACCGGCGGAAGCGCTAACGCCACAGACGCGAGGAACCCGCCGAGGAAGAGCGGGATGTATTTCGGGGCTAGCATACTGCACTTCACTTGAAGTCAAGCCGCGCGGAGACGGCGTCGTGGTCGGACGGATACTTGCCGTCCGGACGGTCGTCGTGCGTGCGATGCGAGAGGACGCGGAAGCCGTCCGAGACGAAAATGTAGTCGAGGCGCGAACCCGGCTTCTGCGAATATCCGTGGCTGGACAGAACCGGTCCCGCGTGGGGTGTCAGGCAGATGTCGAGGGTGTCGGATAGCACGGACTTGGCGAGGCGGATCGACTCGCCGACGGGATACCGCTCGTCGAACGGCGCCCACGCGTGGATCGACACCGCGCCCTCCATGTCGTTCATGTCGCCCGTGAGGATGACGAGCTCGCCCTTCTCCTTCGCGGCCTTGACCTTCCCGATGACGAGCTCCATACCCTTCACGCGCTGCTCCATGCTCTTCCAGTCCGGATGCTCGCTGAACACGCGCACGAGACGCCCCGTCGCCTTGTGCCGCAGGAGCGCCCATTGGCACACGCGCACGCTGGAGGAGCCCCAAGTGAGAGTCCCGAAATCGTCCGGCTTCGCCGAAAGCGCGAAGCGACCCGAGTCAAGCCGCTCGAAGATCTCCGGACGGTACGCGATCGGGTTCGGTCCCTGCTTGTCGGGGCCGTCGGCGAAACGGAACTCGGAGAGGTCTGCGACCAGGTCGGGCCACATCGTCTTCGTGACCTCCTGGAAACCGATCAGCTGGAAGCCCCCGCGCCGGATCACCTCGGCGACGCGCGGTCGGCGCGCCGGCCAGGCGTTGTCGCCCTTGTCGAGGATGTTGCCCTTTTCGTCCGTGTCGATGCGGATGTTGAAGGTTGCGGCAACGAACGCATTGCCCGAAGGCGGCGGCGGCTCGTCGTACTCGACGAGCATGAACGATTGCGGATCCATCATCAGGCGCAGCTCGTTCGCCGACGACACGGGCAGCGTCATCTCCGTGTGCCGTCGGTCGGCGTCCGTGAGGTGCACGGTCACCTCCGCGGGGAAAACGCTGGGAGGGCGAGCGTCCCCGCGAGCCGCCGTCCCGGAGACCAGCTTGACCGTCACCGGGCGCGCCGACGCGAAGTTCTCGTCATCCGCGTAGCGAGCCAGGAACAGCATGCGCTTCCCGTCCTCCCCGCGCGCGGCCGCCGCGTAGATGTCGGGGACGTCCGCCGACGCCTTCACGGCTGTGGTACATTTCGCGAACTGTCCCCACGCGTAGATGGCGTAGTAGGCGGGGAGCGGACGCAGGGTGGTCTTGTCGAACATCCCGTTGAAGTGCGCGTCGGGCTTGGCGTCGTAGTACATCAGCATGTCCACGGGCGCGTACTGGCACGCGATCATGCCGGCGGCGACGAGCGCGCCGCCCTTCTGCCCGGCGAGCTGCGTGATCGAGTAGTGGTACGAACTGTTCCAGTCCTTGACGTAGTTCCACTCGTTCAGGATCGACTCGGCGTTTCCGTAGCCGTACTTCCGCATCATTTCGCGTATTGCCTGCGCGTTCTTGGCCAGAGTCAGGGGATCGCGAGCGTAATTGTGCCACGAGAAGAAGTCAATCGGCGTGCCGTGCTCCTGCTGGTATTTCAGGAACCGTTCACCCCAGGGCATGCGACGGGCGAACGCGGGTCCGCCGATCTTCAGTTCGGGAAATTTGCCCTTCAGGTGCTTCGCGGCGATTTCGTAGAACTCGAAGAACTGCTCCGGGGTGCCACCCCACGTCCGGGGCTTGCCGTCCTTCTGCCAGTTCTCGTCAATATCCGCTTCGTTCCAGATCTCCCAATACTTGATGCTCCACTTAAAGCCATTCGCCCAGCCGCGGTTGTAATGCCGGATGACGTGTTCGCAGATCCGCGCCCATTTGGCGAAATCCTTGGGTGGCCACACGTTGTAGCGCTTGGCGGCGTGCTCGATGCGCTGCCCGAGGCGGAAGAACGGCTCCGTGCCGGCGGCGCGCATGTCGCTGAGATAGGCGTCGGTCACCGTGAAGTCGTAGCTCTTGGGGTCGTTCTCGTCCGCGTCGAAGTTCGGGAACATCGCCGTCACGTCGACCACGTGGTCGCCGCCGTACACGATGTACTCGGCGGCGTCGTGCGTACGCGCAAACGGGATGCGCGCGGCGCGGTATTCGGTGAAGTTCCCGTGCTGCCGCGCCCCGGAGCCTCTGCCCACGGGGCCGTTGTTCACGGCGTTCATCGGCTTCACCGGGCCGCAGGCGGCGGCGAAATCCACCGCCACGGTGGCCGATTTCGGTTTGCCGCCCTCGCTCGCCGCCGTGAACTCTTCCGCCACGGTCGTGAGCGCAACCGCGAACAAGAGCGTGAAACACATCCCGATTCGCTTCATTTCCGATTACTCCTTCCCGAACAACTTGTTGATACCCTCGACCGCCCGGTCGCAGAGCTTGAACGCGCCTTCGTGTCCGATCTGACCGTTGTTCACGCCGCCGCCGTAGCCGCGCGCCGTCTCCGCCGCCGGCGTGGGCACGTAGCCGTACGTGCCGCCGCACTGCTCCACGACGAACGTCTGCTTCGCCGCGCTCCGCGCCTTGATCGACTGTCCGTAGGCGAGGTACAGCTCGAACGGACAGGTGGCGAACGCCACGTCGCCGAGGCGGACGACGTGCATCTCGAACGTCAGGTTCGGCTGCGTCACCTGGTCCTTGAAACGCTGGACGATCGCCTTGTTGATCTCCAGCGTGATGAAGTCCTGCTCCTTGTCGTCGTACGGACCCGGCCCGCCCTTCGCCTCGTTCGCGTGAACCGTCGACAGGAACTCGTCCCACGCGGCGGCATCGGTCTTGCGCGCGCGCACCGCCGCGAGAACCCTTTCAGCCTCGGCGACCTGCGCGGCCGTCACCGTGCGGCGCGGCACCGTCACCGACAGTTTCTCGTGCTTCAGGACGGGAGCCGTCTCCACGGCGCGCGGCTTCGCCTCGACGATGCACTTGACGAGCCGGTCGGAGAGGAGCGCGCAGGATTCTGCGTTCCAGCCGTGAAAGCCGTCGCGGTAGCCGCGCACGAGGTCGCGCGGACTCTGACAGCCGGCCGCGCCGATCTGGTAGATCATGCGGAAACCGTCGCCATAGACCTTCTTGAGCTTCTCGCGCGCCTCGCCCGCGATGTCGCTCGACACCTGGTACGTCGCCTCCATCACCTGTGCCGGACACGCCACGTTCGCGATCACGCCCGTGTACTTCCCGGCGGCGTCGACCGTGAAGAGCATCTCCACGCCGTCGTCCTCGCTCTCCAGCATGCGCACGAAGTCGGGCCGCGACGTGTCGCCGTACATCTGCGCCGATCCGTCCGCGTACAGCGCCAAGCGGCAGTGTCCGATGCGGGCGGAGCCGAGGGCGCGGCGGATGCCGCCCGGCCTGCGGCCCCTCCACGCCTCGACGAACGCGCCCGCCGCGCGCTCCAGCGCGAAGTCGGCGTACTCGTTCGGACCCCAGACGTGCGGCTGGTCCTTCTCCATCTGCGCGCCCTTCGGCGTGCCGGAATGGCGGATCGCCGGCGCGCAGTGCGTGTGGATGCAGTTGATGAAGACGTGCTCGGGCGCGATCTCGGGCACGAGCTCGTGGACGCGCGCGCGCACGCGGTCCTGCCACGGCCCCCACACGCACTCGTTGTCGATCGTGCCCTCGAGGAAGTAGTCGCCGCCCTTCTTGAACGCCACGGCCACGAACTTCAGCCGCGTGTGGATGGGGTTCTTCGTGTCGGCGAGACGCTGGTAGTACTGGCCGTCCAGCGGCACGCGCTTCGTGAGCGGCGGCGTGATGTCCGCCTCCGCCCATCCGATGTTCAGGACGTCGTCCGCGACAACCGTCATCGTTCCTGCGGCAACCGCGCCGCACAACAGCATGCGCTTCAGGTCGATCATGCGCCCAGCGCCTTCGCGAAGAGGTCGATGCCTTCGAGGTTCGTGCGGTTCGAGGTCTCAAGGCAGTTGGCCCACGGCGCCATCATGAATCCCTTGAGACGCGCGGCGGCGATGTTCTCGCGGCAGAACTTCACGAGGCCGGCGATGCTGTTGTTCACGGCGGGGCCTTCCTTCTTGTACCGGTCCGACTTCCAGTTGGAACCGCACGGCACCTGGTCGAATCCGGCCTTGTCCAAGTCCAGGAACAGCTTGAGGATCTTGAGGCGGCGGGAGTCCGGCTTGTACTTGGAAAGGTCGAATCCGTCGAGGTCGCTGTAGTTCCAGTTGCTTTGGAGGACGCTCTTGGGGCATTTTTCGGTGAAATCGGGGTGATCCCAGCCGTAGTCGCTCCACATCCACGGACGCATTCCGTTCGCCTCGACCGTCTTCACGAAGAAGAGGAAGTCATGCCACCACACCTCGTCCACGCGCACGCACTGGTAGCCGCGCTGGAAGTGCGTCTTCTCCTCGTCGTAGCCGATGTGCAGGAAGCGCGGATGGTCGAACATCTCCGCCGTGTCCTTGATGACGTCGCGGCACACCTGGTAGTAGGGCTTCGTGGTCAGCATCCGCGAATACTCGCCCAGCCACGCATCGTGCGCGGCGGAGAAGTTGAGCTTCGGGATCGGCTCAAGGCCCAGCGTCTTCAGCCGACGCACCTCGCCGCGGATCCAGTCCGGCGAACGCGAACCCGGCAGCGCCAGCTCGGGATGGCTGGGATAGACGGGGAACTCGCCGAGGTCGATGATGACCATGTTCATCTTCTTGGCGACCATGTCGTCCACCAGCAGGTTCCACGCCTTGTCGCTGAACTTCACCTTGTCGTTGCAGAGCCGGCCGTGGGCGAGGGGGCCCTTGATGTCCGGCGGCAGGGACTCGCCCCACATGTTGAGCCCCCAGTGCAGCAGCACCGAGCGGATCTCGTCGGGTGTCTTCGCAAACGCCGGGGCCGCCGCACACGCCGCCGCTCCGGCCAGAAACGCTTTTCTTGTCAGTTCCATTGCTCTTCTCCTTATGTTACCACTCGGCGACGCTTCCGTCGGCGTGGCGCCAGACGGGGTTCTTCCAGTTGTGGGGGTTCTTGTTTTCCTCGATCACGAGATCCTTGTTCACCTCGACGCCGAGACCGGGGAGGCGCGGCAGCTCGACCCAGCCGTCCGTGAACGCGAAGTCGTCCTTGTTCGTCACGTAGTCGAGCACGGTCTTGCCCACGTTGTAGTGGATGCCGATGGATTGCTCCTGGATGACGGCGTTGTAGCTTGTGGCGTCGACCTGCAGGCAGGCCGCGAGCGCGATGGGGCCGAGCGGACAGTGCGGCGCAAGCGCCACGTCGTAGGCCTCTGCCATGGCAGCGATCTTCTTCACCTCGGTGAGGCCGCCCGCGTGCGAGAGGTCGGGCTGGATGATGTCCACGCCGCCCGCGTTCAGGAGCCGCTTGAAGTCGTACTTGGTGTAGAGGCGCTCGCCCGTCGCGATCGGGATGTCGGCGGCGGCGGCGATCTCCTTGAAGTCCTCCATGTGCTCGCAGAGGACCGGCTCCTCGATGAACATCAGCCCGAACGGCTCCAGCTTCTTCGCGAGGACCTTCGCCATGGGCTTGTGGACGCGTCCGTGGAAGTCGACGGCGATGCCGAAGTCCTTCCCGCAGGCGTCGCGGATCTCCTGCACGCGGGAGAGGACCGCGTCAATCTTGTCGTAGGTGTCCAGCATCTGCAGCTCGGCGGTGGCGTTCATCTTGACGGCCTTGAAGCCCGCGTCCATCTTCTCCTTCGCGGCGCGGCCGGTGTCGCCCGGACGGTCCCCGCCGATCCACGAGTAGACCTTCATGCGGTCGCGGCAGCGTCCGCCCATCAGCTCGTAGCACGGCGCGCCGAACGCCTTGCCCTTGATGTCCCACAGCGCCTGGTCGATGCCGGAGAGCGCGCTCGTCATCACGCCGCCGCCGCGGTAGAACCCCGCGCGGTAGATCGTGCTCCAGATGTCCTCGATGCGCGAGGGATCCTTTCCGACCAGGTAGTCGCGGTATTCCTCCACGCAGGCGAGCACGGCCTTCGCGTGCCCTTCCAGCACCGCCTCGCCCCAGCCGACAAGGCCGGCGTCGGTGACGATTTCCACGAAGCCCCAGCGGGGGCGGACGAAATAGACATTGACCTCTGAGATTTTCATGGCATGATTATATCACAAGACGGGCCGTGTCCGAGCAAAAAAATGCGCGCTGTCGCCGGGGACGCCCCAGAGCACGGTCTCGCCGATCGACTCGATGCGGCGCTGGAGGCACCCGCGGCAGAGGGCGGCGTTCTCGTCGAGGCAGGGCTTGTCGGCGTACAGCTTGTACTGCGCGCGGTACTTCACGTCCGTGACGTTCGGCATCACCACGTTCGCGCCGGCGAGGAGGCCCTTCTCGCGTCCGAGCGGATCCAGCGCCTGAAGGGCCGTGGCGGCGGCGATGTTCACGTCGCGCAGGGCGAGGCGCGTGGCGGCGATCATGTTGAGGCCGAGGCGGAGGCTCCGTTCGGCGGACCAGTCCGCCGCCTCCGCGGCGAGGGGCGTGTCGGGATGCGGGATGTAGGGGCCCATGCCGATCATGTCGGCGTCGATGTCGCGGAAGAACGCGATGTCGCGGGCGAGGTCCTCGAGCGTCTGCCCCGGCAGGCCCGCCATCACGCCGGTTCCCACCTGATAGCCGCAGCGGCGCAGCGCGCGCAGGCACTCGACGCGCCGCTCGAAGGAGCAGGTCGCCGGGTGGAGCGCGGCGTAGAGCGCGGGGTTCGACGTCTCGATGCGCAGCAGGTAGCGCGTGGCGCCCGCGTCGCGCCAGCGGCGGTACACCTCCTCCGTCTGCTCGCCGAGGCTCAGCGTCACGCCGAGCTTCAGCGGCGCGATCGCCCGGAGGACCTCCTCGATGAAACGCGTGTGCGCCTCGCTTTCGATCTCGCCCGACTGGATGACGACCGATCCGTAGCCCGACTCGGCGGCGAAGCGCGCGCCCGCGACGATCTCCTCCTGCGTGAGCTGGTAGCGCGTGAGGTTCCGGTTGGACGCGCGGATGCCGCAGTAGCGGCAGTCCTTCGCGCAGACGTTCCCCGCCTCGATCAGGCCGCGCATGGAGACGCGCCGGCCGATGACCGCGGTCTTCTCGGCGTAGGCGCGCGCGTGCAGGGCGCGGACGGCCTCCGTGTCCGACAGTCCGATCCAGCCGGACAGCTCTTCCAGAGAAGGGAATCCCATGCCGTCCCCGTCAGGCCAGCGCCTTCTGCTCGACGAGATCCGCGACCTTCGCGGCGGCGTCCGGCGTGGCGGCCTGGCGCATCGCCCGCGACTTCTGCTCCAACTCCTCGGGGTGGAGCATCTTGTGCAGGATATAGTTCGCCAGCGCGCGCGGGGTGAGGCTGTCCTGGATGCCTTCGTCCGCGCCGCCCGCCTTCACGAACGAGAGCGCGTTGAAGTGCTGGTGGTCGCGCAGCGCGGTCGGCAGCGGGATGAAGAACGCGGGCTTGCCCACGAGCGCGAGCTCGAAGCAGGTGGAGGCGCCGGCGCGGGCGATCACGAGGTCGGCCGTCGCGAAGGCGCGGCCCATCTCGTGCTCGAAGGCCTGCACGCGCGCAGGGATGCCCGCGGCCTCGTACCGCGCCTTCACGTCGGCCTCGTCCGCCGCGCCCGTCTGGTGGATCACCTGGAACGCGCGGTTCACCTCCCGCTTCTCGATCTCCCGCTTGAGGAGCAGGATCGCCTGCACGACGAGTTCGTTCACGCGGTGCGCGCCCTGGCTGCCGCCCGTGATGAACACGCAGAACTTGTCGGCCGGCATGTCGTCGAAACGCGGCTGGCCGGCGATTTCGTTCCGCACCGGAAGGCCTGTGACCACCGCCTCCCGTCCGCGGAGGTACTCGACCGTCTCGGGGAAGGTGATGGCCACCGCCGACGCATAGCGGGCCAGGAAGCCGACGGCCCGCCCCGGCACCATGTTCGCTTCGTGGAGGACCACGGGCACGCGCCAGGCAACCGCCGCCAGCACGGGCGGCAGGCTCGCGTACGACCCCATCGCCAGCAGGGCGTGCGGCTTGAAGCGCTTCATCTCGCGGCTGCACCGGAAACGGGAGAACAACAGCGAGAAGAAGTATTTGGGATGCAGCGGGCGCGCCCGCGTGGAGAAGGTGGGGCCGTCCCATCCCTTCAGCACGGATCCCTCGATCGACCGCCCCGACACCCAGACGACCACTTCATGGCCGCGGGCCTGCAGTTCCCGCGCCACCGCGAGTCCGGGGAACGTGTGTCCGCCGGTGCCCCCGCATGCTACGATGAATCGTTTCGCCATTCTCTCACTTCCCGTTCGTTGCGCCCGTCGCGTCGAGGATCCATGCCGTATCCGCCCAACAGGGGTGTTCCTTGTCCTTGTAGATTTCCAGAAGAAGCGGCTTCTTCACGCTTTCGTCCCGGTTGAGGACGTCGTTGAACACGAGCTCGAGGAACTCGCGGGGCTGTTCCTTGTCGAGCAGGATGCCCGCGAGCAGCATGACGTTCTCGTCCGGCAGCAGGTTGAGCGCGCGCTGGAGGCACTCCTCCTTGCGCGCCTGCGGGATTTTGTTGAACTGCTGGCGGAACTTCTCCACCTCGGCCATCGGCACGTCCGATTCGACGGGGTCGCGCCATTTGTCGGTCATTTCGTCAAACGCGTCCACGAGCGCCTCTTCCCGGTCGGCCTGCATCTCCTCTTCCGTCTTCTCGGGTTCCGGCGCATTCTCGGACTCGTCCGGACCGTCCATCTCCTCGTCATCCGCCGGCTTGTCAGGCGAGGCGGCCTCGGAACGGTCCGCCTGCCGGCGCGCGGCGCGTTCCCCCCGCGCCTTCGCGATTCGCCTTTCCGTCTTGGCCACGGACTTGTCGGCCGGCTTCGCCGCGCCAGGACGCACCGACCACAGGACGACGGCCAGCAGTGCGGCCAACAGCGCGGCCGCGGAGGCGATCAGGACCGTTTTCCCGTTTGCGCGCATCGTCATTTCATCCCCGCCACGAGCTCGCGGCCGACCGCCACGATGCGTTTGTCGATTCGCGTCTTGATCTGGCTCACGGAATTGCGCGACAGCTTGAACTGGGCGGCGACCTCCGCGATCGGACGCCCCTCCTGCACGTAGGCGCGGTACACGGCGCGGTCCCGCTCGGACAGCGCCGTCTTCGTGAGCACGTGTTCGACGGCACTCGCGAGGACGGCCTGCCGCCAGTCCTCCTCATACGTGTCGACGGGCGTTTCGGTCGACGTCAGCGTGTCCCCGAGCGTCGTCTCGTCTCCGCCGTCGTCGCCACCGACCGGCGCGTCGATCGACAGATGCTGGTCAGATTTCCGCACAAGGTCCTTCCTGTGCTGCATATGAACCTCGTTCACGATCATCGTCGCGAGGTACGAGTGGAACGCGCCCTTTTCCGGCGTGTACTGGCCTGTCCGCAGGACCTCTACGAGCTTGCCCAGCACCGTCATGACGATGTCGTCCGCGTTCGCCTCGCCGCCCTTCAGCACGGCGAACTGGCGGATGGCGAGCGAATACGTGTCCCAGAACCGCACCCAGGCGGCGCCGTCCTCGCCCGGGGCGAGCGTCTTGATCTTCTGGATCAAGGTGACGGACGTGACGGGGAAGGTGCTCATTGCCGCGCGCGCTCCTGCAGGTTCGACACGGCGCCCGACAGCAACCGCGCCAGGTCGGCCGCGTCGCCGAGGCTGTCGTAGTACTCGAAGCGCGCCGAGGAGAACAGGTCCTCGTCCTTTGCCGCGCCTTTCGCCAGCTCGTCGATGTCCTTGATGGCCTCCTCGCGCGTGATCTCGCCCTTCTTGAGGTCGGAGAAGATGTCGTGCGTGAGCACCCAGGCGTCGATCCGGGCGAGCTTGAAGTCATCGCGCGTCGGCTCGTCGGTCCCGTCGCCGTCGCCCGACGGCACGTCGCGCGGGATGCGCACGGTCGAATCGAAATCGGGGATGTTCTGCAGCTCGTCGAGCCGCTGCCGCTCCTCCTGCAGCTGCGCGATGGCCTGCTCGCCCGCCTTTTTCCACCTCCAGCCGCAGAAAAGCGCGGTGCAGAAGGCCAGCGCCAGCACGGCGACTGACACGCCCGCGACCCAGCGCAGGCGCGACTGATCACTCTGCGCGGCGGCGAGGACGTTCTCGTTCTCGATCGCCGCCTCCTCGTCCGCCGCAGCCTTCAGCTCCGTCCACGACAGGCACTCGCGCCCCTGGGGATTCGCGTGGAGCAGCTTGGGGAGGATCTGCAGCCACACCGGATCGTACGTTTCCAGCGTCTCGCGCACGGCCATGTGCGCGTCATACCAGACGCCCGTGAGCAGCTTGAACACGAGAACGCCCAGCGAATACCAGTCCGACGCCACAGAGGCCGACTGCCCCATCTCCAGTTCCGGCGCCATGTATCCGAGCGACCCCATCACGGGGGCCTTCCCGTCCCGCATGCGCACGATGGTCTGCACGGGGTCGAGCTTCTCGCCGAGGTCCTTGTTCGTGATCTTCGAGATGCCGAAGTCGGTGATCACCGCATGGCCGTCCGGACCGATCAGCACGTTCTGGAGCTTGAGGTCGCGGTGGATCACGCCTTTGCCGTGGATGTACGCGAGCCCCTCGCGCAGATCCTCGTACCAGCGCGCGATGTCCTTCTCGTCCGCGCCGCCGGGCGGAATGTCCGCGAGGGTGCACACCTCGCCCGACGTCTGGACAATGAGATCCATCACGAAATAGGGACGTCCCGTCGCCTCGTCCACCCCCACGTCCGTCACGCGCACGATGCGCGGATGCGAGAGCCGCGCCAGCAACGTCCCCTCCGCAAGGAAACGGTCGCGCACTTCTGCCACGTCGCCGCTGTAGGTGAAGAGCTTGAGGGCGTGGCGGGAGCCGAGGCGGACGTTCTCCACCTCGTAGACCTCGCTCATGCCGCCTTTGCCCAGCTCGCGGATGACTTTATAGGATCCGAATGTCATGGCGTCAACATACCATTCTCATGCATGCGTTACCTGCGCCACGTCGCGCTGAAGCCGACGAAGCGCACCCCAGGGGAAGATGGGCAGTTTGCGCCAACGTGCGCGGAAAAGCCCCGCGAGCACCGGTTTGGTCAGCGCCCAGAACTGGCGCAGGTCGTCGCGCGTGCCCAGCGACAGTTCGCGGTTGTACTCTACCTCAAACGTCTTGTCCAGGTCCACGACCTGCTGTTCGAGGAAGCGGTTGATGCAGGAACGCTTGATGGCGAAGAAAACGAAACCCGCCAAGCTCGAGAGGGCGAGGACGCCCAGCATCTTGAGGCCGTAGATGAAGCCGTCGCCCCATCCGGCGACCTCCTGGAACGACTTGCCCCAGTTGTCCGCCACGAGGAATCCCGCCGCCGTGAACAGCAGCATGCTGCCGGCGAGCAGGGCCCAGGCCGCCCATTGATAGCGCGCGAGCGCGCGCCGGACGCGCACCGCCATGCGCACATGCATTTCAAGGCAGGTCAGGTCCTTGTTCACCGCCATCTGGATGTTGTCCGCCCGGCGCGCGTTGGCGGACTTGATCTCGTTGACGATCTCCTCGCGCAATGCGTCGAAATCGTGCAGGTTGATGGTGGCCCCCGCGGCAGGCGCACGCCCCGGCAAGAAACAGTTGTAGATTTTCGGGAGGTCCTTGATCGGCAACGCGTGCGCGAGGTTCCAGCAGAGCGCGCCGTACGCTCGGGCGTAGTCGTACATGCTCGTGAAGCGGTCGCACTTGTTGAAGATCAGGCGCAGCTTGAAGAAGAAACCCGTGAGCGGACCCGTCATCGCCTCCACGGCCTCGCCGGTGGTGCCCGGCTTGTCGGGATCGAACATCATCAGCACGAGGTCCGTGATCTCGGCCAGGAACTTGATCACGCCGAAGAAGTCATAGCCGCGCGAGATCGACTTCTCGGACGCGTCGATCATCCCGGGGCTGTCCACGAGCACCACGTTCCTGAGCACGTCGCGCTTCCGCACCTTCACGCGGACGCGTTGCACCAGCTCCGGACCGAAGTCGTTCAGCCGCGCCAGCTCGGCCGGCAACATCTCCAGGGCCGCAGGTCCCACGACATCGCGTTCCTCCTCGCCATACAGGAGAAAGGTGAACGCGTCGTCCGTGGGAGCTATGCCGACGTCTTGAACGGACGTGTCGCCGAGGAGGTAGTTGATGAAACTAGACTTCCCCGCCGAGTGGTTGCCGAGAAACAGGACGTAAGGCGCGCTCTTCGGCGACACCGTCGCGCGGCGGAAGGTGTAGCAGAATCTGTCTGCCAACGCGCGATGGCTCGCGTAGAGGCGCTGGATGTTCTCGTCGATCGAGGACGCGGAGGAGGTTGTGGTGGACATAGCGTGTCTATTGTAGCAATTTCTCCGCCTTCCCACAAGCCCCTTTTGCGTCCTTGCAGAAACAATCCAGGTATGGTATTCTGTTTGCGCCATGAAAAAAATCCTCCTTCCGCTGTGCGCCCTCGCGGGCGCGTTCACGGCTTCCGCAGAAGCCCGTCCCGATCTCGTCGCGCAGGCCCGCGCCGGCGCCTGCGCGGAGGCGCGCGCCTCGTGGTGGGGGTTCGACCCCGCCGACTCCACCGCGCCGCTCCAGGCCGCGCTCACGTCCGGCGTCGCGCGGCTCGTCGTCGACAAGATGCCGTCGCCCTGGATCGTCACGCCCCTCAAGGGCGCGTCGAACTTGGAGCTCGTCCTCGAGCCCGGCGCCGAGATCCAGGCGAAGCCCGGCGAGTTCCGCTCCAAGGGCGCGTGCCTGCACTCCTTCCTCTGCTGCACGAACGTCCACATCGTGGGCTACGGCGCGGCGCTGCGCATGCGGCACGAGGACTACATGAAGCCGCCCGACGAGAAGTCCGAATGGCGCCACGCCCTCAGCATCCTCAGCTGCCGCAACGTGTGCATCGAGGGCCTCACGCTTGCGGACTCCGGCGGCGACGGCATCTATCTCGGCTGCCGCGGC
>JAFRNO010000566.1 GCA_017430155.1 Kiritimatiellia bacterium
AACGCGCCGTCCGCAACGGACCGGACTACGGCAAGCCACACGCCACCCCTGCGGACGCGCCGCAGTCGACGCGCGCCAAGATGGGCGCATTCGTGACGCTGAACGACAAGGCGACGGGCATGCTGCGCGGCTGCATCGGCGAGATCATGCCCATGCGTCCGCTCGTGGACGCCGTCATCGAGCGGGCGGTGGATTCGGCGCTCCGCGATCCGCGCTTCTCGCCGGTCTCCGAGCGGGAGCTCGGCTCGCTGCGCGTCGAGGTCTCCGCGCTCACGCCGCCGAGGCGCGTCGGTTCGTGGCGCGACATCGTGCTCGGACGCGACGGCATGACGCTTGAAAAGAACGGCGCGTTCGCCGTGTTCCTCCCGCAGGTCGCGCCCGAACAGGGCTGGGACCTCCCGACAACGCTCACGTACCTTTCGCAGAAAGCGGGACTCCCGCCGGATGCCTGGCGCGAGGGCGCGACGTTCGAGACCTTCCAGGCCGAAGTCTTCCACGAGTGAGGTGCCATGACGCGGACGAAGACCTTGCTGGAGCAATTCCGCCGGAACCGGGACGAACGCCCGAACGAGCCGGCGTTCCTGATTGCCGCCGGCGACCGGTCCGTGCCGATCACCTGGCGCGAGTTCGCCGAGGACGTCGAGGAAATCGCGTGGATCGTGGACCACTACGCCCCCGGCGCGGTGGTGGGGCTTCTCGGCGAGAACTCCTACGAATGGATCACCGCGCACGCGGCCGGCCTGTTCGCCGGCGTCACGGTGGTGCCACTTGAAGTCAACCTCTCCGCACAGGAGATCGTCGACCGGCTTGCCTTCACCGGCGCGACCTACCTTGTCCACAGCGCGCTCTATGTCGAGAAGGCGCGGGAGGTAGAGCGCATGTTGCCCGGCCTCGTCGTGGGCGGGTTCGGCTCGCACAAGGCGGACGAGCTGATGGCCATTGCGCGCGCCGCCCTCGACATGGGCGACGACAGCGTGTTCGACCTGCCGGCGCGCAACGAGGACGAGACGGCGATGATCGTGTTCACGAGCGGCACAACGTCCACGCCGCGCGGCGCGGAACTGACGCTCCACGGCATCCGCACGTTCTCCGAGTTCGCCGAAAGGGCCTTCCGTTTCCAGCCCGGCGCGCGTTCGCTCATGCTGTTGCCGCTCTACCACATCTTCGGGCTCTGCACCACCTATGCCATGCTCGCCCACGGCGTGTCGCTCGGCGTCTGCCCCGACTTCCGCCGCATCTACGACGCGGTTGCGCGCTTCCGCGCGAATTTCCTCTTCCTCGTGCCGGCGCTTGCGGACATCCTCGCCAACAAGATCTCCCAGCACGGTCCCTCGGCCGAGACCGTTCTCGGCACCCCGATCGACTGGATCCTCGTGGGCGGCGCGCCGCTCGCGCGCCGTACATACGAGCGGCTGATGGCGCTCGGCATCCGTCCGCTCGGCGGCTACGGCCTCACCGAGACGACGTCGCTCTACTCCCTTGCGCCCGTGGACGATCCACGCCCCGGCAGCGCGGGGCTGTGCTGCCAGGGCTTCGGCGGCATGGAGGCGAAGGTGTCGGAAGACGGCGAGCTCCTCCTGCGAGGTCCCGCCGTGCTGAAGGGCTACTACAAGGAACCGACGCGCACGGCGGACGTGCTGGACGCGAACGGCTGGTTCAAGACGGGCGACATCGGCCGCATCGACGAAGACGGCTACGTGTGGATCAAGGGGCGCGCGTCGCGCACGATCGTCCTTTCGTCCGGCAAGAAGGTGGCACCCGAGGAACTGGAGGAGAAGCTCCTCTCCATCCCGGGCATCCACGAAGTCGTCGTATCCGGAGACGGAGCCACGCGCGAACTGCTGGCAGAGGTCTACGCAGTCGTGTCGGAAGATACGGTAAAACGGCAAATCGACGTGCTGAACCGCCAGCAGCCCGTCCACAAGCGCATCAACCGCATCGTCGTGCGGAAAGAGCCCTTCCCGCGCACTGCGTCCGGGAAGATCCAGGTCCGCCCGCCCACTGCGGCGCCAGCCGTCACCGCGCCGGCGCCGTTGCCACCGCTTCCCAAGCCCGCTGCCCCGCAGGTGCCGCCCATCCCGGCGTTCAACACCACGCCGCGCACATGGCTTTTCTGGTCGGTCCTGCTGGTCGCGGCCGCCGTGTTCCTGTTCAACCTTGCGAGCCTGTTCTGTCCCCAGCTGAAGGACAAGTTGCCGGATCCGATCAGCGGGCTCGTCGACGGCACGGAGATCCTGCTCTCCGTCTTCGCGCTACTCGTGGTTTTCGTGGCCCTCAAGGGCCGGAACCTGATGATGGTCCACAAAAGGAGAAAAAGAAAATGACAAACGAAGTCGTCGAAGCAACAACTAACGTGGCAGCCGCAGCTGCTTGCGCGGCCCAGACAGCGGGCGGGAAACTCGCGGACACCGTGGGGCGGCAGGCCGCCGAAGGCCAGGCGTTCCTCAAGCAGGCACTCGCGTGGCTCACCGAGAACGGACTGGACTTCGCGGTCAACATCCTCGCGGCGGTGTTGATCCTGCTCGTTGGCGGGCTCATCGTCAAGGGCATCGTCGCGGCCGTGCGGAAGGCCCTGTCGAAGTCGAAGCGCGTGGACGAGCTCCTGCGCACGTTCATCTGCAGCGTCGTCTCGAAGACGGGCTGGGCCATTCTGTTCATCGTCGCGCTCGGGCGCCTCGGCGTGGACGTCGGACCGCTTGTGGCGAGCCTCGGCGTGACGGGCGTCGTGCTGGGCTTCGCGTTCAAGGAGTCGCTCGGCAGCCTCGCCAGCGGGCTCATGATCGCCCTCAACCACCCGTTCAAAGTCGGCGACTACGTGATCGCCGGCGGCGTCGAAGGCGCCGTCACGGAGCTCAACATGATGGCGACCGTGCTCGCGACGGCGGACAACAAGAAGGTCACCGTGCCGAACGCGGCCGTTTGGGGGAGCGCCATCACGAACTTCAGCGCGCTCGGCAAACGGCGCGTGGACACCGTCGTGGCCGTCGCCTACGGAACCGACCTCACAAAGGCCGTCGACGTGGCCCGTACGGCGCTTCAAAAGGTTCCCGGCGTGCTGGCCGATCCCGCACCGGCCGTGGCCGTGGGTTCGCTCGGCGATTCCGCCGTGATCATCAACGTGCGCCCGTGGGCGGCATGCGCGGTCTACTGGGCCGTGTTCTCCGGCGCCCAGCAGGCGGTCAAGGAGGCGTTTGAGCGCGAGGGCATCACGATCCCGTTCCCGCAGATCGACGTGCACATGGCGAATTCGTGATGAGTGGTTCGTGAATTTACGCACTTCCGTGTCAGAGTGACGCCGGGGGATTGCCTAACCCGGTGTCAAACACAGACGGAAAGGAAGTGCGTTATGGACAACAAGAAACTCATCGCCCTCGTCGCAGGGCTCGCGCTGTGCGGCAGCATCTTCGCTGCGCCGAAGTTCGGAACGATGACGGACGTGGCCTATCATCACCACCACCACCATCACCATGGCCGGTGGGGCTGGTGCCCGCCGCCTCCTCCGCCGCCCCCGCCATTCTACCGTGGCTGGTACGCGCCGCCGCCGC
>JAFRNO010000567.1 GCA_017430155.1 Kiritimatiellia bacterium
CGGTGAGGCTCTTCGCCGCGCGGTCCTTCGCGAGGCGCGTGCCGGCGAGCGATTCGTCCAGGGCCGCACGCAGCGACGCGAACGCCGCCTTGTCCTCCGCCGTCGCGGCGTCAAAGCCATAGACCACGCCCGCGCAGACTTCGCGGCCTCGCCCGCCACGTCCGCCACCACCGTGCCGAGCAGGTCGTTGAACGTGTTGAGGTAGCCCGCCAGCTCCGGGCCCACCACGGGATGGTCGGCGCCGTTGAGCGCGAGGAAGCGGATGTCCTGCCAGAAGCTCACGGCGGCCATAAGCCCCGCAAGCGCATCCGCGAGCGGGAACACCACGCCGTGGCGCTGGGAGGCGCCGAGCTTCTTGCCGGCGGGGTCCTTCGCACCGGCCGCGAACGCGCGCGTCCACGCCCACAGGCGGAGCGCCGCCGCAAGCGCGGTCGCGCCGTTCTCGGCGGCCTTCGGGCACGCGGCGAGCTCCTTCGCCCACGCCTCGAGCTGGGCGAGGAACACGGGGTTCGCCATAGTCTCGGAAATCTGGCGGCGCTGCACGGCCTCGGGGCCCTCGTACGTCGCGTCGAGCTGCATGTCCGTCCACTTGTAGAAGAGGAAGCCGGGGCAGTCCTCGGTGATGCCGTAGCCGCCCATGAGGGTCACGGCCTCGCGCATCACGTTCGCGCCGTGCCCCGTGTTCCAGAGCTTGCAGCTCGGACAGAGGATGTTGCACAACGCCTGGAGGTAGACGTAGCGGACGGTGACATCGGGATCTTCAAGCGGATCCTTCCCCTCCGCAAGGAGCGCGGCCGCCGCCGCCATCGGAGCCTTCATGTTCTTCAGCATCTCGCGGCCCTTGCCGAGCTTGGCCTTCGCCTCGTCCTGGATGAGCTCGAGCGCGTCGAAGCGGCGGGAGATGTCGAAACCGAGCGACGACGCGGCCTCGGCGGTCGCCCACACGTCCGCAAGGCGCTCCGTCACGTCCTCCTTCATCTGGAGACCCTGCTGGTAGCGGGGCGAGGTCTCGTCCACGCCCACCGCGCCGCGGAAGCGCGTGCGCTGATAGCGGATGACTGGCTCGATTGCGCTCATGAGCGAGCCTGCGCCCATCACGCCCACGCCCACGCGCGTCTTGGAGAACACCTGCGCGATGATCTCGGAGTGCGCGAGGTTCGGCACGATCTGGCCGTCCTTGATCGTGTAACCGCCCACGATGCGCGACGCGGGCACGGTGACGTCGATCACGGGGTCGCCCGTGTTGGAGAGCTGGTGCACGCACTTGAGCGTCTGCGCGCCGCGGTCGAACGTGCCGGGGTCGGTGGCCTCCACGATCACCATGCAGCTGCCCTTGATGCGGTCGTCGCCGGAGTTGACGGCAACCGTCACGTAGTCGGCGATCGCGATGTTGGTGATGAACCGGCCGCGCTTTTCGACGCGCAGCTTCGGCTCCTCGCCATCCTTCCACTCCGCCACGCTCACGCGTCCGCAGAGGACGCCCGTGTCCACGCCCACGTAGGGAAGCGGCTCCGTGAGCGCGAACGAGCCGCGCCACGTCTTGCCCGTCTCGTTGCCGGGCGCGCAGCGCGTCATGTAATAGGCTTTCTGCTCGTCCGTGCCGAGTTCGGCTATTGGACCCATCGCGAGGCCGTTCACGAGGGCGGACGTGGCGGCGCCGTTGTCCACCCAGCTCAACTCGTAGGAGAGGAGCGACGAGGCGAGGTTCTTCGGTCCGTCGAAGAGGCCGCCGTACTCCTGCTTGAGCGTGCTCGCGGTGATGCCGGAGGCGTCGAACGCGTCGAACGCGCCCTGCTTCTCGGCCGTCCAGTCGTGGGTCTTGCGCTGGCCGCCCGCCACGAGCTGGGCCACAACGCCACGCGCCACGCTGCGCGCGCCGGCGACGGCCATCTGGATGTCGTATCTGTCGGCGAAGCGCCACATGATCTGGCGCACCTCGTCGCCAGGGAGCATTTTCATCGTCGGACGCTCGGTCGTTTCGGTCTGCATGTCGTTATCTTTTCCTTCCTTGGCCGTAGTATACCATAATCTGCGCGCGCGCGACACCCCAATTCAAGGTGCAATTTCTTTCAGATGCTCCGAGACGGTGTGGAGCGCGAGAAAGAGTTTTTCCGGCATGCCGCAGCCTTCATCGCGGATCAGCCGGGTGGTGAGCGCCACCGGCTCCTCCTCCACGGGCACGCTCTCCTTCACGTATTCCGCGATCCGCGCGCCGTACGCCTTCACGCGCGCCGCGCAGAACCGCAACGCGTCGGACACGGCCGCGCGCCCCGCGACCACGCTCCCGATGCCGTCGTAGTCGTGTCCGCAGACGAGGTTGGCAAGCGGCTCCGCCGCCATCTTCCCGAGCGTCCGGCGGTACGCCGCGAGGTCGCGGTAGAACGCCACGCCCTGGCAGACGGTGCCGTTCGCCTGAAGCGAGTCGCCCGTGAACGCCGTTCCGGTCGCGGTGTCGATCCACACGAGGCAATCGTCGTCGTGTCCGGGCGTCGCGAGCGCGCGGAACCGCCCTTCCAGGAGCTCGCCCTCCTCCAAGAGCCGGTCCGGCTCCACGCCCTTCAAGTAGCTCTGCGGCGGCGGCGAGTTCTCGGGAAAGCGCGTGCGCACGCGGATCGCCACCTTCACCGGATCGCGCAGCGCGTCCGCCGCCGATGCGAGCGTGGCCGTTTTGAGACCGTACTTCGTCACGAGCGCATGGTGTCCGCCGATGTGGTCGCCGTGCACGTGCGTGTTGAGCAGCCAGTCGATGTCGCCGATCTTCATCCCCAGTTCGTCCAGGGCGGGAAGGAGATAGGTCTCGGGCTCGAGGTGGGAGGAGTCGACGAGAATGTTCTTCTCCCCGCGCACGAGCGCGATGCCGGTCCAGACGGGCCCGAACGGGACCTTCAGAAGATAGGTGCCCGGCAGGATTTCCTCAAATGACGGACGTTTTTCTTCAAATGCATGTTGCGTCGTGAGCTTTTTCATGCGGACAGTATACCATACTTCCGCAGTTCGTGGTATAATACTCCCCGTTTCCCACACGAGAACGAGAACGCACATGGAATTCGAAAACACCATCGGGCTGGAGACGCACGTCCAGCTCAAGACAAAGACGAAGATGTTCTGCGGCTGCCTGCTGAAGACCGGCTGCGAACCCAACACCAACGTGTGCCCCGTGTGCCTGGGCTACCCCGGCGCCCTGCCCGTCGCGAACAAGGAGGCCGTGAAGCTCACCGTCATGAGCGGCCTCATGCTCGGCTGCGAGATCAACCGCCACGCCACCTTCGACCGGAAGAACTACTTCTACCCCGACATGGCCAAGGACTACCAGATCTCCGAGAACGGCAATCCCCTCTGCATCGGCGGCGGCGTCACGATCGAGACGCCCAACGGCCCCAAGTTCATCCGCATCAACCACATCCACCTCGAAGAGGACGCCGCGAAGATCAACCACTACGCCCAGAGCTCGGGCGTGGACTTCAACCGCGGCGGCACGCCCCTCATGGAAATCGTCTCGGAGCCGGACATGGCGTCCGCCGACGAGGCGATCGCCTATCTCACGGCGCTCAAGGAGATGCTCGTCTACGCCGGCGTGAGCGACTGCAACCTCGAAGAGGGCAATATGCGCTCCGACGTGAACATCTCCATCCGCCCCGTGGGCGAGACGAAGCTCGGCACGAAGGTGGAGATCAAGAACATGAACTCCTTCCGCGGCATCCACGCCGCCCTCGAGTACGAGGCGCGCCGCCAGCGCGAGTGCATGGCCCACTCCATCCCGATCATCCAGGAGACGCGCCGGTGGGACGGCGAAGCCCTCGAGACCGCCTCCATGCGCTCGAAGGAGAACGCCCACGACTACCGCTACTTCCCCGAGCCCGACCTCGTGCCCGTGGCCCTCTCCGAAGAGCAGATCGAGGCATGGCGCAAGCTCCTCCCCGAACAGCCCAAGGCCCGCCGCGCGCGCATGATCGAGGACTACGGCATCGCCGAGTACGATGCAGATGTCCTCTCCCAGCACAAGGCGAACGCCGACTACTTCGAGGCCGCCGCCAAGGGGCTCGACAAGAAGGTGGCCAAGCAGCTCTGCAACCTCTACATGAGCGACGTGATGGCCCTCCTCAACGCAAGCGGCAAGGAGATCGGCGACTGCGCGATGACGCCGCAGGCCCTCGCAGCCCTCGTGAAGATGGCCGCCGCCGGCACGATCAACGGCCCCACCCTCAAGGAGCTCCTCCCCGAGATCTTCGAGAAAGGCGGCGACCCGGAGGCGATCGTGAAGGAACGCGGCCTCGGCGCCGTCAACGACACCGCCGCCCTCGAGGCGTTCGTGGACCAAGCCATCGCCGCCAATCCCGGTCCCGTCGCCGACTTCAAGGCCGGCAAGAAAGCCGCCGCCGGCTTCTTCGTGGGCCAGGTGATGAAGCTCTCCAAGGGCAAGGCCGACCCGAAGATCGTCGGCAAACTCGTCGCCCAAAAGCTCGCCGCCTGCTAACGTGCCGCATCGCTCCAGGACGACGGGGCGGCGGAGGGGGACGTGCCGCGTGACGTGTTGGGCGTGGAGGACATCTCGAATGCGAGTGTGCCGCCGGTACG
>JAFRNO010000568.1 GCA_017430155.1 Kiritimatiellia bacterium
CACGATCACCGCCGCAACGGACAACTGCCTCATCTTTCGCATCGTTCTTTCCATCGTTTTTCCCTCAAAGGTTTTCCGCATCATCGTACCACTTTCCCCGGACCGCCGTCAGATGAACCCAAGACGTTGTCCTGGTCCACGCAGATGAAGTGCTCGGTGTAGCCCGGCACGACCTTGCCGCCGTTGATCATCACGGCCGTCCCCTTCGCCCCGCCGGGCAGGGAGGGCTGCTTCGCGACATAGCGCAGGAACGCGCCGTCCGTCGAGTAGCTGTTGCCGAACGCGGCCACGGCCACGCCGTGCGGACGCGACAGCACGAGCTCGCGCACGAGCTCCACCTTCCCCTCGCCCATCGGGAGCGGATAGACGATCTGCGTGGTCACGAACCCCGCGGAGAGGTGCACGCGGATGCCGCGCAGGCGCTCGCGCGGCAGCTGAAGCGTGGGGGCCGCGTTCGCGACGAAGAGCTCGGGGCTCGCCGACACGACGTAGTTCTCCACGCCCGCCTTCTCAAGCGCCCGCAACATCGCGATCGACGAGGCGAAATACCACTTTCGGTACACGAGGTCGTACTCGCGCATGCAGAACGCGTCAAGATCCGCCACGCTCCTCCCCGCGTAGATCTGCGCGTTGAACGGCCAGGAGATCCAGCGCCCCATCTCGTTGAGGCGCGGATAGTCCACCTCGCGGTAGCGCTTCCAGCCGTCCTCGGGACGGTAGACGAAGGAGTACCCCTCCTCGATCGTGCGCTGGATCAGGCCCTTGAAGCGCTGCTCGCCCTTCTCCACGAGGCCCTCCGACACGTCGCCCTTGATGATCGTGCCGTCGAAGTCCCAGAACGCCATCGGCACGGCGGTCGGATCGGCCGCCTTGATCAGCTTGACGTTCGCGAGGACCTGCTGGATGATTGGTTTCGCATGCTGTTCGGCGGCGGCCTGAGGGCAGGCCGCCCTACCAGATTGCACCGCCGAACAGACGAGGGCGAGGAGAAGGGTTAAAGCCGCGCAGCGCATCGGACGTCCGCCTCCTTACTTCATGCGGCCCGTGTAGGCCTTCTCGCCGGAGGTGTTGAGCGTCGTCTTGAAGAACTCGTTCGCCGCCTTCTCGCGCGCGGCGTCCCACGGACGCGGACCGCCGCAGAGCTGCACCGCCCAGAGCTTGAGCTGCTTCTTGTGCCAGTTGACCATGCAGTTCGTGCCCCACGCGCCGCCGTGGCCGAACCACTCGTTTTCGTTGTCCGCGATCGGCGCGCGAAGGCCGAGCGAGTAGTTCGGGTCCTTCAGGTCCGCCGGGCGCGTGGACGTGGCGAGGATCGCCTTGACCGTCTCCTCCTTGAGGATGCGCACGCCGTTCTCGCCCACGCCGAGGTTCATCAGCATCTTGTAGAACTTAAGCTGGTCGCGCGCCGTCGTCCAGAGCCCCGCGCCGGCCGACGAGAACACGCGGTCGTCGCCGTACGGACGCTGCATCGACGGATTGTCGGAACGCCACTGGGCGGGGGCGCCTTTCTGGCAGTTGTACATCTCGATCTGGCGCGCCAGCTGGTCGGCCGTGGGCCAGAACCCGGAGCTCGTCATGCCGAGCGGGTCGAACACGCGCTCCTTGAGGAAATCCTCCCAGCGCTTGCCGGTGACGACCTCGACCACCGTCGCGCCGATGTCGATGCCCACGTTGGAGTACTGCACCTTCGTACCCGGCTCGAAGTTGATCGGCTGCGACGCCGCCGTGGCGGCCACGCTCCGGAGCGGCATCCGGCGCGACCATCCGCCCATCGCCTGGAAGTTGGGCAGCTCGAACGGGAATCCGCCGGTGTGGTTCATCACCATGCGCACCGTGAGCGTGTTCTTCGCCTTCACGAGCGTGCGCACGCCGTCCTTCTCGGACGCCTTCACCCAGAGCGTGCCGAACTCGGGCAGGTACTTCGAGACGGGGTCGTCGAGGTTGAGCTTGCCCTCCTCCACGAGAATCGCGATCGTCACGCCGCAGAAGCCCTTCGTCTGCGAGCACTGCATGTACGGGTCGTCCATCTTGATCGGACGCTTCGCGGCCACGTCCGCGTAGCCCACGCACGCGACCTCCTGCTTGCCGTTCTGGTAGAACACGCTGATGGCGCCCGGCAGCTCGCCGCTCTCGACGAACGGCTTGAGCGCGTCGGCGGCGAAGTGCGTGCCGGAATCGACGGGCGCGGCCGCAAAACCGGCAAATGCGGCAGCCACAGCCAAAAACATAGTCTTGAGTTTCATGTACTCTCCTTTTAGTTTGTTTAGTTGATTTCGAAAAATCGTCTCGGTCGTCCCGATTGTCCCGATTGTCCCGTCCGTCTCATTTCTTCGTCACGGTCTGGCCGTCCTTCGAGTCCTTCACGGCCCAGCCGGCGGTGGCGATCTCGTCGCGCAGGCGGTCCGACTCCGCCCAGTTCTTCGCGGCGCGCGCGGCGGCGCGGGCGTCGAGGAGCGACTGCACCTCGGCGGGCACCTCGGCCTTCTCGGCTTTGCCGAAGAAGACAACGCCGAGCACGGAGTCCATCTTGCGGAAGACGTCGAGCACGGCCTTCGAGCAGGTGCCGGAGGCGTTCACGTGGCGCACGAGCTCGAACAGCGCGGCGAACGCCTTGGGCGTGTTGAGGTCGTCGTTGACGGCCGCCGTGAAGGCGTCGAGCGCCTCCTGTGCGAAGGAGGGGGCAGGCTCGTCGTTCGCGCGCGCCGCGAGGGCGTCCACGCAGCGGTCGATGCGCTCGAGCGCGCGGCGCGCGTCCTCGAGGGCGCTGAACGCGAAGTTGAGCCCCTGGCGGTAGTGCGCGTTCACGAGCACGTAGCGGATCTCGCGTCCCTTCCAGCCCTTGTCGAGCAGGTCGCGCAGCGTGAAGAAGTTGCCGAGGCTCTTGGACATCTTCTCGCCGTTCACGCGCAGGTGGGCGCAGTGCATCCACGTGCGGACGAACTCCTTGCCCGTGGCGGCCTCGGCCTGTGCGATCTCGTTCTCGTGGTGCGGGAAGAGGTTGTCTATTCCGCCGGTGTGGAGGTCGAACGTCTCGCCGAGGTACTTCATCGACATCGCGGAGCACTCGATGTGCCAGCCGGGGCGGCCGCGCCCCCACGGCGAGTCCCAGCCCACGGGGCCGTCGCTCTCCTCCCACGCCTTCCAGAGCGCGAAGTCGCCCACGTTCTCCTTGTCGTACTCGTCGGCCGCGCAGCGCGCGCCCGTGCGCTGGTGGTCGAAGTCGATGTGCGCGAGCTTCCCGTAGCCGGGGAACTTCGTGACGGCGAAGTAGACGCTGCCGTCGTCGCTCTTGTAGGCGACGCCCTTCTCCACGAGCTTCTCGACGAGCGCGATCATCTCGGGGATATGGTCGGTCGCGGCGGGATAGACCTCGGCGGGCTGGATGTTGAGCACCTTCAGGTCGGCGAAGAACGCGTCCTTGTACGTCTTCGTGTAGTCCGTGAGCGCCACGCCGGCGGCGTTCGCGCCGCGGATCGTCTTGTCGTCCACGTCCGTGAGGTTCATCACCTGCTTGATCTTCATGCCGTTGAACTGCACCACGCGGCGGAGGACGTCCTCGAACGTGTAGGCGCGGAAGTTGCCGATGTGCGCGAAGTTGTAGACGGTCGGGCCGCACGTGTAGAGGCGGATCGTGTTGTCCGCGAGGGGCGCGAGCGGCTCCACGCGGCGGGTGAGCGAGTTGAATACCTGCATGTCCATGTCGGAGGTTTTCCTTTAATCGATGAAGAGCATGCTCCAGAGCGTCGCGGTGCCGCGCAGCTCGTCGCGGGAGATGCGGATGAAGAAGAGGTCGTCCTTGCCCGCGCGCCAGCTCATGAAGCCGAGGCCGTCGCCGCGCACGCGCTTCAGGAGGCGCGCGGCCATGCGCATCTTCGCGCTCTCCACCGGCATGAGCGTGTCCGCGACCTTCGGCAGGTAGAGGCGGAGGACCGTGGTGGGCGAGCAGAACATCACGTTCGAGAGACCGGGCTTGTTCGCCTCGGGCAGGATCTTCATCAGGCGCACGCGCGGCGCGCCGCCGCCCGGCACCTCCGACGAGGCGTTGAGCGAGTAGTAGTTGGCGCCCGGCGCGCGGGAGAACGCGAGCGACTTGCGGATGAAGTCCGCGATCGTGGGGTCCAGCATCGCGAAGATGTCCGCCGAACCGAGGTCGCCCGGCGTGGAGGTGACGCCTAAGAGCGGCGCGGACGTGGGGACGCCCGGAAACGACAGCGCGGCGGACGGCAGGGCCGGGCGGCGCGCGTCGTTCAGGCGCACGTTGCCGCTCAGCTCCAGGCCGCGCGCGGTCATGCGCACCACGATCGTGCCGCCCGCGCAGGTGTTCGACTGGAACAGCGCGCG
>JAFRNO010000569.1 GCA_017430155.1 Kiritimatiellia bacterium
ACGGCTCCGCACGGAGTTCGGTCCCGCGCGCGACGCCGCCAAGGCGCATCCCTCCGTCACGCCGTCGAACGCCATCCCCGGTGCCTATATGCGCCTCGAACTGCTTCTGCGCGACGGCCGGCCGGAACAGGTCCTCGACGAATGCCGCGGCTTCTTCGCCCCGATGGCCGCCCTCACCGGCACCCTTTGGGAACACCTTTCCGCCACCGCCAGCCTGGACCACGGCTTCGCCTCCTCCGCCGCGTGGCTCATCCACCGCGCCCTCGGAAACGTCCGCCACGACTAGCGGAATTTCCCCGGGCCTCGGCGGCGCAGAGGCCCTTCGCTAAAATGAGAATTGCTGTGCATCCGTAGCCCTTGTTGCATGGGACGGCCCGCGCGATAATCTCGTGCAGGAGGGTGGGCTTGTTGCGGTCCAGATCGGCCGCGATCTCGACTGGGGTCCGGCCGGCCGCGAGCAACGCGTCGATGCGCCGGCGGTCGTCCTGTGTCATTTGCCTTGCCATGGTGGCTTTCCTTTGGTTGGTGGTTGTCGGGGGAGAAGGGGGATTCCCATCGCCGTCCCGGCGGCGCGAACGGCGCCGCCGCGCGAAAGTAAACTCACCGTCTCCCCTAGGGGAGGCATTCCCTTGCGAGACTAAGCGCACCACCTCCCCTAGGGGAGGTTACTGGGAAGGGCCTCCCTGCCATTTTGTCCATCCCCGCCACAATCGCGAAGGTTATCGCACCGAATCCGGTGCGATAACCTTCGCATTCCACCAATGCGAATCCACGTTCTCGGGTGGCGAGAATCGTCTTGTGGGGTTTTCTCTCCGCCATGACTCAGCATTTCTTTTCAAATAGTTCGCATTTCGATGGCGTAGTGATGGTAGTATTGTCTGCGCCACGGCGCGATGGGTCTCGCGTGGGATTTTGGATCGCGACGTAGGCTCCCGCCAACCGAAAATGAATGCTTGGATCATGACAGGTTTTCCCTTGGCATTTGCCGCTTCCGGCGCCGTCGTCGAAGTGTCGCCGGTGGAGGGAAACGCCACGCCCGCCGTCCGCGCGGCCGTGGAGCGGCTCGAAGACGGCGGGACGCTCCGCTTCGCCCCCGGCGAATACCACTTTTTTGAAGATGGCGCCACGGATGTCTTCCTCGCATCGCCGGGCAGCTCGACCGGATGGAAGAAGGCGGTGTTCCACCTCGATGGCCTGAAGGACGTGACCATCGACGGCGGAGGCGCGTCCTTCGTCTTCCACGGGAAGGCGTTCCCGTTCGTCGCGGAGCGGTGCGACGGTCTGAAAATCGGCGCCTTCACATCGCGCGTCCACCGCCTGCCTCTCGTCGAGTTCACGATTGCAGAGAAGAACGACGACGGCTTTCTCTGCCGCTTCGCCGAGGGGAGCGCGCCCTACGGGGTGGCGGACGGCAACCTCTTCTTCGACCTCGACGAGGGTCGCTTCGACTCGCGCGATCGCGTGATTTCCGTCCACGCGCTGAACTACTGCCAGATCCAGTACCTCGTGACGCCGGGCTGCCGCCATGACAAGGGCGCGCTTGCCTCGACCTTCTACCCGGTCGCCGCAGAGGACCGGGGCGGCGGCGAGGTGTTCTTCCGCTACTTCGCCGACCCCCACCCGAAGAACGCGGGCAAGTGCTCGTTCCCGCTGGACGAGCCGCTCTGCATGCTGCTCGCGAGCGACCGCAACCGCTCGTTGATGGCGTTCTCCGACTGCCGCGACGTGGAGGTCTCCGACGTGGAGGTTCGCAGCGGCGTCGCGATGGGCGTCGTGGCCGACATGTGCGAGAATGTCCGCATCGTCCGCTACCACGTCCGCCCGGACGACGGCGCAAACGTCTCGCTCACGGCCGACGCCATCTTCCTCGTCGATACGAAGGGGCGCATCGAAATCGCGGAATGCGAAATCTGCCGGGGGCTCGACGACGTGATGAACATCCACGGCAACTACACGCGCCTCGAATCGGCGGGAGACCGCCGCTGCGAACTGGCCGTCCAGCGCCCCAACTACGCAGGCTACTTCCCGGTCCGCGTCGGCGAAAAACTCGAATTTTCGCGCGGCAAGGGTCCGGACAAGCAAGTCCTCGGGCGGGCCGTCGTCGCGGAGTTCCCGAAGCCGGGGCGCGACGCGGAACGCGCCTCCATAGTCTTTGACCGCGCGATCCCCGAAGCGTGGGTCGGATGCGACGTGGCCAACATCTCGCACTCCCCGGCGGTCTGGATCCACGACAACGACTTCCACGACTTCCTGAATATCCGCCTTTCGGCTTTCGCGGACATCCTGTTCGAGCGCAACCGCCTGAAAAACGGCAACAGCGCCATCTACCACGATGACCTCGTCGGCTACTGGGGCGAGTGTGGCCCGGCGCACACGCTCGTCGTCCGTGACAACGACATCGGGGACATGCGCGACGTGTTCTTCGACTTCCGCGTCCCGTTCGCTGGCCGCGCCGTCCTCGAAGGCAACCGCCTTGACGGCAAAGGGGCCGGGAGCCCGTTCCGCTTCGGCCCCGGCGTCGTGGAGACTCTGGAGGTGAAATAGCATGGAACAACGAACGACAATCCTCGCGGCGCGCAATGCGCCCGATCCGCGCGACGACCAATGGACCATCGGCTGCGAAGTCCTCGACCGGGACATGACGC
>JAFRNO010000570.1 GCA_017430155.1 Kiritimatiellia bacterium
ACGGTGTTCATCCTCCTCCACAAGGGCGCGATGAACGGCCTCACGCATCCCACGACCTGGTGGTTCTTCTGGCCGTGCATCTGGAACTTCGTCATGCTCGGGCTCGCCGTCGTGGCGCTGCCGAACGGCAGGTCCGTCGGCCTGGCGATGCTGTTCGCGGAGATCGGCGTCAGCTTCTACGCCTACATGCCGATCGTCTCGGACCTCCGCAACCCGCCGATGAACTGGGGCTACCCGCGCACGTGGGAGGGCTTCAAGCACGCCATCCTCCGCGGGCAGTACGAGGCCATCTCGATGCCGACCATCTTCTCGAAGGAGGGCTTCGAGCTGTTCTGCAAGCAGATGGGCTTCTACTTCCAGGACCTCCGCATGCAGTTCACGCTTGTGGCGGCGGCCCTCGCGCTCATCCCGTTCGCGCTCTGGAAATGCGCGGTCAGGGCGAAGCAGCGGCTCGTCACGGTGCCCGCCGCGCGCATCGCCGTGGGCCTCAACGCCGCCACGGCCGCGCTCGTCATCGTGTTCTCCGAACTGTTCGACGGCGAAGTGCCGGGACGCATCGACAAGTACCTCCTCCTCGTCATGGCGCTCCTGGCCTTCGTGGGCGTCGGCGCGATGTTCGTGCGCCAGACGCTGGTGGTCATCGGCATGATCCGCGCGAACCACGAACCGCGAACCACGAACCACGAACCACGCCTCTCCCTCCGCTTCCTCGCGGACGACGTCACGCAGCAGTGGCTCATCGCCGTCGGCTCGTGCTTCGCGATCATGTCGTTCTTCCTCGTCGCCCTCGCGAACGTCAAGGGCGACATCCAGGACGGCTTCATCCAGAAGGTGAAGTTCATCTCCTCGCACGGCATGTTCTCGCTCTGGATCGGCTACGGCCTCGTCGTGGGACTCGTCGTCGTCCACCGCCTCGTCGCGCGCTACGTCGCGGACGCCCGCAGGCGGCGCATCCTCTTCGGCGTCCTCTGCGCGGGCGCGGCCTGCACGGCCCTCATCCCCGTGTACGAGAACTACACGAACGACAAGCTCGTGTTCGCGATGGGCTCGGCCGAGCAGAACGGCCACACGTTCGGCTGGCAGTTCGGCAACTACCAGCTGCGCGGCGCGAACGCGATCCGCGAGGAGCTCCTGCCCGACGAGGAGCCCCTGCCCAACCCGCTCTGGCCAGAGGAGATGGAGCCCTCCGCCGTCTTCTTCGGCGGCACGGACCCGGGGCGTTTCGTGCCCACCTACATGATCTACTCCGCGATGGTCCGCCCGGACGTCTACCTCATCACGCAGAACGCCCTCGCCGACGACACCTACATGAGCGTGGAGCGCGACCTCTACGGCGACGAGATCTGGATCCCGTCGAAGGACGACTCCGCCCAGGCGTTCCAGGACTACGTGACCAGCATGACGCCGGAGGAACGCGCGGCCAAGGGCGTGGTCACGGCGAACGGCCGCGTCCAGGTCACGGGGGCGCTGAGCGTGATGGACATCAACGGCATCCTCACGAAGATGATGTTCGACCACGAGCGCCGCCGCCGCGCCTTCTACGTGGAGGAGAGCTACGTCATCAAGTGGATGTACGACTACCTCTCGCCCCACGGCCTCATCATGAAGATCAACGCCGAGAAGGACCCCCTGAACGACGCGATCATCCGCAACGACATGGAGTTCTGGGACTGGTACACGCGCCGTCTCCTGAAGGACCCCGCCTTCCGCCGCGACTTCCCCGCGCAGAAGAGCTTCTCCAAGCTCCGCGCCGCCATCGCCGGCCTCTACGCGAACAGGCGCAACGTGGTGGATCCGGCCGGCCGCGACGGCGCCCAGAAACGCCATGGCTATTCGGCCCAGGCCTTCCGCGAAGCCGTGGCCCTCTACCCCGCCTCCCCCGAGGCGACGTTCCGCTACATCCAGGAGGTCCTCGTCTTGACCGACAAGTGGGACGCCATCCTGGACCTGGTCGGCTACATGGACCGCGTCGATCCGAACAATTCGCGCACGCAGTTCATCCGCGAACACGCGCGCGCCGCGCGTGACGCGGCCAACACGATCAACGGACTCCTCCGCAAGCACATGGGGCAGACGGCGCAGCCCCTGCCCAACGCGACCCTCACGCCCTTCCCCGCCGAGGTCCTGAAGCAACTCACCCCGGAGGAACTGGACAGCCTGGCAGACGCCCGCCTTGACTACGGCGAGGCCAACCTGACGTTCGGCCGCGCCCAAGTGGCCTATCAGTCGGCCAAATGGCTCCAGAAGAACCCGGCCCTCGAGAAGACCTTCGACCGGCTCTGGCGATCGTCCAACATCTTCAAGCAACTCGGCCAGTTCCAGGACGCCGCCGCGAACGTCCTGGCCGCGCAGAAGTTCCCCGAAGCCGACACGTACGACGTGAAGCACGCCTCCGCCATCGTTCTCGCGCAGGCCGGACGGACGGAAGACTGCGCCAAGGCCGTCCAGGCCGCCATGAAGTTCCCCGAGTCGCGTAAGTTCGAAACGCTCGTGCAGTACGCCGGCATTCTCGCGAACTCCGGGAATCCGAATGCGGCCGTGCAGGCCATCAACCTCGCACTCCCCCTTGCCGGCAACGCCCGGCCGGAAAGCGTCCTCGCCGCCGCGGAGCTGTTGCTGAAAATCAACGCCCAAACCTATGCGCCCCATGTCGCCGAACGGCTCCTGCGTCCGCTCCTGCGCCGTCAAAGCGCCTCCTGGACCGTTGAAACCTACCTCCAGTTCGCCCAGGCCTGCTACGTCACGGGCATGCAGCAGGAGGCGCGCACGGCCCTGGAAAACGCATTGCGCATCTCGCCCCAGGATGTTGCCCCGCTGCTCAAGCAGGAGCCCTGGAAGAGCATCCTGCAGCAGCCCCGCCCCGGAATGACGCCCTGACCGAGAACGCCTCTCCGACGACGCCCACGAGAGACCGCCATGCTGAAGGTACTGTTCTCCGCAGAAGCGAAGCCCGGCGCGTTCTTCCGCCGCATCGACTGGACGGCGTTCTGGAGCGCCACGGCGATTTCCTTCCTCGTCTACTTCTTCACCCTCGGCCCCTCGGTGGGCCTCGAGGACTCCGGCGAGCTCGCCACGGCGGCCGACCACCTCGGCGTGCCGCATCCCCCGGGCTACCCCTTCTGGACGCTCTGCTGCTGGATCTTCTGCCGCGTCTTCTCCTTCGTCACGTACAT
>JAFRNO010000571.1 GCA_017430155.1 Kiritimatiellia bacterium
CACGGGGTGACCGCCCTACCTGCGGACGCCTCGGCGAGGCGTCCCTACCAGACGGCCGCGACAAACTCGGTCGTAGAGCCGGTGGCGGCGGATTGTTTGTCGCGGGCGATCTGCGCCTGTAACTCGGCGACGGTGGCAAATGTACGTTCTGGGCGGATGAACGCCGTGAACGTGACGCGCAGCGTCGCGGGCGGCGGCGTGGGGGGCGCGGCGAGGAGATGCACCTCAAGGACAGGCTCGGGCCAGGCACGGTCGCCCATCGTGGGCGCCACGCCCCAGTTCGCGAGACCGCGTCCGAGCGGCGTGTCCACTGCATAGACGCCGCGCGCGAGCGGGAGGTCGCCGAGCGCGGGCATGACGTTGAGCGTGGGGAAGCCGATCGTGCGCCCCGCGCCCTTTCCAGGAACGATGTGTCCAGAGGCGGCGTAGGGCCGGCCGAGCATCGCCGCCGCCGCCGACACGTCCCCTTCGCCGAGCGCCACGCGGATGCGCGTGGAGGAGACGGGCTCGCCCCGCCAGGTGGCGAAGGGTACCACGGTCACGTTGAACCCGAGCGCGCGCAGGGTGTCCGCCGTGCCGGTGCCGCCCGCGCCGAACGTCCAGTTGGGTCCGCAGAAGACGGTGTCGAGGTCCGGGAACTCCTGACGGAGGGAGTCGGCGAACGCGTGCGCCGGCTGGTCGGCGAGCGCGGGGGTGAAATCGCACGCGACGACGCGCCCGACGCCCAGCGCGGAAATGGCGGCGAGGCGTTCCTCGGCCGTCATCAGGAGACGCGGCGCGCGATCGGGCGCGAAGACCGTTGCGGGATGGTTCGTGAAGGTGAGTGCGGCGTCGGCATGCGCGAGGATGCGCTGGTGCCCGAGGTGGACCCCGTCGAAGAAGCCGACGGCGAGGTTCATTGCGCGTACACTCCGCCGGGACGGACCACCCGCGCGCGGAAGCCGACGGCGTCGAGCTTGAGGAGGTCCATGAACGAGATTGCGTCCGCCACGTCGAACGGACCGCACTTCACGCGCCGGAGCGATTCCAGGCACGCGCCGCAACCGAGCGCCGCGCCGAGGTCGTGCGCGAGCGCGCGCACGCACACGCCCTTCGTGCAGAACAGGTCGAACGTGACGAGCGGCGGCGCGAATTCGGTGACGACGAGGCGATAGACGTGCACGAGGCGCGCCGTGCGCTCGTCGGCGGGCGTCTCGACGGTGTCGTAGCCGGGATGGCCCGTCATCTTGATCGTGCTGAACGCGGGCGGCGTCTGGAAGATGTCGCCGCGGAATTCGGGCAGGACGGCGTCGAGCGCCTCGCGCGTGACACCGTCGGCGGACGCCTCGGCGAGCGTGCGCCCCTCGCGGTCCTGGGTGTCCGTGACGCGCCCGAGGCGGACCGTGGCCGTGAAGGCGCGGTCGCGTCCCATGAGGTCGGCCGCGAAGCGCGTGCCGTCGCCCACGAGCAGGATGAAGAGTCCAGTGGCGTTCGGCTCGAGGGTGCCGCCGTGGCCGGCCTTCACGAGGTTGAAATGCTGCTTCACGGCCTTCACCACGTCGTGGGAGGCCATGTTCGCGGGCTTGTCCACGAGCACGGCGCCGTCGAGCTCGGCCAGCATCGCGATCGACTCAAGCTTGGCCATTCGCCTCCAGCTGGCTGATGATGGCGAGCGTCTCGTCGCCCTTCTCGAGCGAATGGTCGAGCACGAAGCGCAGCTGCGGCGTGAACTTCAGGCGCACCTCGCGGTTGACGACCTGCTGGAATTCGCGTTCGTGGTGGACGAGGTGCCCGAGCGCGCGCTTCTGGAGCGCCTCGTCGCCGAACACGCTCACGCGCACGGTCGCGTTCCGCAGGTCCTTGCCGCAGGTCACGCCCGTGACGGTGATCAGGCCGGGGCTCACGTCGTCCGACTGCATCACGCGGAACACGGCCTCGCCGATCACGCGCTTCAGCAGCGCGTTGACGCGCTCTAGGCGGTTGACGGGCATCAGAGGGACCTCGGCAGCTCTTCCATGGCGAAGCACTCGATCGTGTCGCCCACGGCGAAGGCCTCGAAGTCGGCGAAGCACACGCCGCACTCCTGCTGGCCGGTGACTTCCTTGACCTCGTCCTTGAAGTGGCGCAGAGTCTGGAGCTTGCCCTCCCACACTTTCTCGCTGCCGCGCAGGATGCGGTAGCGGGCCGTGGAGACGAGCTTGCCGTCGAGCATCTGGGAGCCGGCGATCTTGCCGACCTTGCCGATGTCGTATACGGCCTTGATCGTGGCGTGGCCGAGCAGCTTCTCGGTGTACTCCGGCGGAAGCAGGTCGAGCATGCACTGCTTCACGTGGTCGATCAGCTCGTAGATGATGCGGAAGGAGTTGATGCGCACGCCGTCGTGGCGCGCCTGCTGCTGCACGCCCGAGTCGCAGCCGATGTCGAAGCCGACGATCGTCGCCTTGCCGGCGGAGGCGGTCTTCACGTCCGTGAGGGACACGTTGCCCGTGCCGGTGGCGATGACCTTGAGGGACACCTTCTCGCTCTTGATGTTGCGGAGCGCCTCGACGATCGCCTCAAGGGAACCCTGCGTGTCGGACTTCACGACCACGCTGAGCTCGCGCGACGAGTCCGCGTCCATCTTGCTGAGGAGGTCGTCGAACGACACGGCCTTCGTCTGCGAGAGCTCCTGCTCCTTGCGGGCCTGCGCGGCCTGTTCGGCGAGCGTGCGCGCGCGCTTCTCGTCGAGCATCACGCGGAACTCCGCACCGGCCTCGGGCACGCCCGAGAGGCCCGTGCACTTGACGGGCGTGGCGGGCGGCGCCTCGCGGATACGGCGGCCGTGGTCGTCGATGAGGGAGCGCACCTTGCCGAAGTGCTCGCCGATGAGGATTGCGTCGCCCACCTTCAGCGTGCCGCCCGTGACGAGCAGCATCGCCGTGGGTCCGAAGCCCTGCTCAAGCTCGGCCTCCACCACGTAGCCGTTCGCGCGGCGCGCGGGGTTGGCGGTGAGCTCGAGGACGTCCGCCTGGAGGAGGATCATCTCGAGGAGCTGGTCCACGCCGTCGCCCGTGACGCCGGAGACGGCGCAGCACACGATGTCGCCGCCCCATTCCTCGGGGGTGAGGCCCTGCTTCTGGAGCATCTGCTTCACGCGCTCGGGGTTGGCGGTGGGCTTGTCGCACTTCGTGATGGCCACCATGATCTGCACGCCGGCCTGGCGGGCGAACTTGATCGCCTCCTCGGTCTGCGGCATGATGCCGTCGTCGGCGGCGATGATGATCACGGCGATGTCCGTGAGCTGCGCGCCGCGCTGGCGCATCGCGTTGAACGCGGCGTGGCCGGGCGTGTCGAGGAACGTGATCTTGCGGCCCTGCACGTCCACCTGGTAGGCGGAGATCTGCTGCGTGATGCCGCCGGCCTCGCCCGCCGCCACCGTCGGGTGGCGGGTGTAGTCCATGAGCGGGGGCTTGCCGGGGTCGACGTGGCCGAGGAACGTGACGACCGGCGGACGCGGCTGCATCTGCTCGGGCTTGTCCTGCGGAATCTCGTCGTCGGCGTCGATGGCCTTGAGGACGGGCTTCTTGTTCGCGGCGTCGCGGGCGTGCTCGATGTTCACGCGGTAGCCGTACTTCTGCGCGACCTTCGTCGCCACGTCCGGCTCCACGCGCTGGTTGATCGAGGCGAGCACCTTGAGCTGCATGAGGTCCGCGATCAGGCGGTTCGGGCGCACGCCCAGCTTGAGGGCGAGCTCCTTCACCACCACGGCGCCGCGGATGGATATCTCGCGCGTCGAGACGGAAAGGGAGATGGTCGGCTTCGCCGCGGGCGGCGGCTGGGCCGATCCCGTCGAAATCGTGGAAATGGTGGGCGCCATCGTGCGGGCGGTGCGCATCGAGACGGACGAGAATCCGGCGCGGGTGCCGCCCACGCGCGTGGATGGACGGGGGGCGGGCTTCGCGGGCGCGGGCTTCGGCGGCGGAGGCGGCTCCGGCTTCGCGGCCGGGGCCTTCTTGGCCGGCTGCTGCTTCTGCGCGGGCTGTTGCTTCGGCGACTCCTTCTCCTTGTCCTTGTCTTTTTCCTTCTTCGGCTTCGCAGACGGACGTGCCCGCAGGTCCTTGCCATGCAGGTAGTCGCGCGCGTCGACTTCCTCGTCCTCTTCTTCCTCTTCCGGCTCCAGGGGCTCCTCGGGTTCCGACACCTGGATCGACACCTTCGGCATTTCCGGCAGCGTCGCGCCGATCTCCAGCGTCGACTCCTTCTTCTTTTCCTTCGGCTTCTTCTCCGGCGCGGCGACGGCGGCGGTGGAGGGCAGTCCGTGCGCGGCGAGCGCGCGCTGGCGCGCGGCCTCAAGGGCCTCGGCCTGCGCCCGGTTCTTCTCGGCCTGGGCGGCGGCGGCCTTCGCGGCCTTCGCGCGGCGGCGCTCCGCCACGGCGACCGCCTCGGCCTTCAAGCCGGCGGCGTCTCCCTTCAGCAGGGAGCGACTGAGCGTCTCAACGTCGTCCTCCTCCAGCTGGGACAGGGCGGAGTAGACCTCCACGTCGCTCGCCTCGGCCAGTTTGATGACCGCGGCGGACGTTATGCCCTTTGCTTTCGCGAACTCGTAGACTCTCATCTATGCTTACTCCTCTTCCTCCACAGGCGTGGAAGGCGTCAACCCCGTGATCTTGGCAACTTCCTGGGCCGCCGCGTAGAGGCCCTTCGCCGCGACCTCGTCAAGGCCCGTCGCGGCGATAAACCCTTCCTCGTCGCTCTCGACGATGCCCTCGACGGTGAGGAAGCCCGCGTCCGCGAGCTTCGTCGCGGTGGCCGTGGACACGGAGAACATGTCCGCCAGCGTCTTGATCGCCTCGGCCTTCTGGTCCTCGAAGCTCGCCAGCGCGATCGCCTTCGTCACGTCCACGTGCCAGCCCGTGAGCTTCGAGGTGAGGCGCACGTTCTGCCCGCGCTTGCCGATCGCGAGGGAGTACTGGTCCGGCGCCACGGTCACGTGCACCGTGTTGCCGCCGTCCGGGTCCACCTCCACGCTCTCGAGCTTCGCCGGGGCGAGGGCCTGCGCCACATAGTGCTTCACGTCCGCGTTCCAGCGCACGATGTCGATCTTCTCGCCGTTCAGCTCGCGCACGATGTTGCGCACGCGCGCGCCCTTCAGTCCCACGCAGGCGCCCACGGGGTCCACCTTCTCGTCCAGCGTGCGCACGGCGAGCTTCGTGCGGTAGCCGGGGTCGCGCGCGATGCCCATGATCTCGACCACGCCGTCGGAAATCTCGCCGACCTCGAGGCGGAACAGGGTGCGCACGAACTCGGCGGAGGCGCGGCTGAGCGTCACGGCCGGGCCGTTCGAGTCCGGTTTCACGCTGTGCACGATCGCGCGGATCGAATCGCCCACCTGGAACTCCTCCGTGGGGATGCGCTCCTTGGCCGGCAGCAACATCTCGGTCTTGCCCACGAACACGTACAGGTCGCGCCGGATGACGGCGCTCACCGTGCCGGAGACGATCTCGCCGATGCGGTTGCGGAACTCGGTGGACACGTTCGTCCGCTCAATGTCGCGGATTCTCTGCATGATCATCTGGCGCGAGGTCTGCGCCGCGATGCGCCCGAGGCGCGCGGCGGGCATCTCAATCTCAAGAGATTCGCCCTCCACGGCGTCCGGTTTGATGCGGCGCGCGCGAGAGAGGGAAATGAAGCCGGGACCCGAGTCCTCGTTCGACGCCACCACCGTGTCGTACACATGAAGCGACAGGTCTTTGCGGTTGATTACGACGCGCAGATCGTTCGTCACGCCGGGGTTGTGGCTGGCGGCCTGCTTGATGGCACCTTCGATTGCGGTCAATACGTCTTCACGTTCCACACCGCGCTCGCGCTCGATGTAGCTTACAATTGCCGCCAATTCATTATTCATGGCCATCTTGTCGCTCCTATTCTGTCAAAAAACAATAAAAGTTCGTCGGTGATTCCGCTGAACCACCGTGAAACGATGCAAATATTACCGAATTACGGACGACTTGTCAATGACAAACAAACAGAATCACTAGACGCAGACGATGAGCGTAGTAGTGCCGGTCACGGCGATCTGAGACTCCTCGGCAATGAGAAGCCGATCGCCCTTGACCACTGCATGACCGTTCACCGCACCCGCGCCATCCGTGACAACGGCCACCGAACGGTCACGCGGGAGAGTGACTCGCCCGCCACCCGTCACACGCCACATTTCAAATTTATCCGTCAATTCTTGGCCGAGAATCTTAATTACTGGAGGAGTGCAATTTATTGCGCCCGCCACGGTCGCAACAAGTTGCGACCCTCCCGTATGGGGAGCCGCCGTCTCGGCGGCGGTCGCGCTGGAGCGCGACCCTCCCGCCGCGCGCCTCACATACCTCTCGCACACCTCTTCATATGTCGCCCCGCCGTATTCGTACACGTCGAACATCGCCTTCCAGCCGACGCCGCCGTGCATCTTCGCGTCGGGGATGCGCCGCCCGGACGGCGTGACGCGCTCCGCCACCACCATGAGGTCGCTCGGCTCCTGCAGCTCGATCATGAAGCACCCGCCGCCAATCGCGTGCGGCATGCCGCCGTCCACGAACACGAAGTCCCCAGCCGCCACCGGGATGCGGTGGAGAAAGGAGAGCAAATCGGGAGGGACGCAA
>JAFRNO010000572.1 GCA_017430155.1 Kiritimatiellia bacterium
CCCTTGAACGGCAAGAAGCTGAACGAGCTGTGGGGCGAGGGCTTCGACCCGTCGATGTCGAACGACGTGGCCGAGACCTCGTTCTTCTACGCGCTGCGCCAGAAGACGGGGCTCCTCTTCACGCTGCCGACCGACGCGCAGTGGGAGTATGCGTGCCGCGCGGGGACGGTTACGCCCTACAACGTGGACACGAACTTCTTCGCGCTGACGGACATGGCCTGGTACACGGCGAACGCGTCGAGCACCACGCATCCGGTGGGGCAGAAGGCACCGAACGCCTGGGGACTTTACGACATGCACGGTAACGTGTATGAATTCTGCCGCGACTACCTTGTGCACAATCTGGGAACGACCCCCGTCACGGATCCGCTGAGAGTTCGGAACGGCGCGACCACCCTCGGCCACGTGATTCGCGGCGGCTCCTACGTGACGGCTCCCCAGATGATCCGCTCGCCCTACCGGGGCTGGCGCGCAATGGACGGGAATTCGCCCAGCGAGGACGGCATCCGCGTGTTCCTCACACTTGAGTGACGCATGCCGTATTGTCATTTGCTTATTGAAAGGTTGAACATGAAGAAGGCGAGAGTACTTGTAGCAGCTTTGGCGGGCGTTGCGGCCGCGGCGTACGCGAATACGGGGACGGTGACGGCCGAGCTGTCGGGCGACACGTTCAACGTTGCGTTCGCCAACCACGCGCACGAGACGAACAGCCTGTGGGTCGTCTTTGATGGATTCGACTACGGTCCCGGCACGAACGGCTGGGGGCACGTCGAGCGCCTCGGCACGGTCTATCCCGAGACGGACACGTGGACGTACGCCGCGCCGGAAGGCTGGGGCACTCGGGTGAAGGCCGTCCGCTTCGTCCTCTCCGAGGTGCCGTACGACTATGACTACTCGCTCGACTTTCTGCGGACCAGGAAGAAGGAGCGCATCTGTCTGTCGGATTTCAATTTGCACTGCTCGTATCGCGTCTGCGCGCAGTTCAGCTATTCGGGAACCGGGTCAACCCAAGCCATCTTCACGTCCCGCGACGGTGGTAGCGACAACAATGCGACGCCCCGCTTCCACCTCTTTCTTGTTAACAACTGCTCGAAGTGGCGTTTAGACTACAATGATCAAAACGGTGATCAAAAAGGACCGGCGGCGGCCGACACGTTCTATTTCGTCGAGGCGGGCTGGAACGACTTGTATGTGAACGGAGCACTCTTCCAGTCGAAAAAAGCGACGGCGACATACACGGACGCCCAGACCGCAAACGGGCTTCAGTTCCTGAGCGGCGGCTTCTCCGCCACGAACCTGAACAATGTCGGCGTATATGTCTCATTCTACGGCGCGCAGATCTACGATGCGCCGACGGGCGGCAACCTGCTCGTCAACCTCGTGCCGATGGTGAAGGACGGACGCCCCGGCGTGTACGATACCGTGCGTGATGCCTACTACTACAGCGACACGGGAACGGACTTCGATCTCTCATACGGTCCCTCGCGTGTCGAGAACGCCGATCCGTTCTTCGCGAGCGCGCTCTGCAAGGCGGAGGGAACGGGTCCGGAATTGTTCACGCCGGCATCGGCTGTGACGGTCGCGCAGTCCATCACGAACGCCGCTGGCGGCATCTTGAACGGCACGGCCACGCTGACGCTCACGGGGGAGAATGACTGGGGCGGTACCTTCTCCGTCTCCAACGGCACGCTCGTGGCGGGGTTCGGACAGGGATTGGGTACAAACGACTGTCTGCACCTGAGGTCTGACATCAACGTGGCGACGGGTGCATACGGCGGATATGGCGGCTGGAACGGGCAGGCGAAGGAATCGCTTGGATCGGGCGCGGGCCAGGTCTTCGTCGAGCCGGGTGCCTATTATGCCTGGTGCGCGGCGGACGGTGGCGAGCTGGAGGTGAACATCGGCGGCGCGGGGGCGCCGTGGACGGCGACGTCCAACTACCGCCGTTTTCTCCTGAACGGCGCTCCGGGAGCAGGGACGCTCCACTTCGTGAATCCGCTTGCGATCGGCGACGCGTTCATTTTGCGCGTGGGGCACGGCACGGTCTTCTTTGACCAGTGTGTCACAAACGCCGCGGACGGTACGACGGGCCACACCATGAACATCTATAGCGGCACCGACAATGCGAGCACGATCCCCGACAACAAATGCGTCTTCCGCGGTGCGGACAACCGCTGGCTCAATCTCAGGCAGTATGGCGGCAACTACGTGTTCGACGAGGGAACGACGAACACGATTGACGGCACGTTCACACTCTATTCGGGTTCGGCGATGACATTCCTCGCCACAAACGCCGTGGTGAGACTGACCGGGGCGGATAACAATGGCGGCTGGCTGTACGTCAACGGCGGCCAGGCAACATTCGCCGGCGGATCGCTCGAGGCGGGCGGCTTCGTGGTCGGCGAGGACGGGAAGGATCAGTCGGGCGTTGAGGCTCGGCGGCCCGGTCTCGTCTTTTCGGGCAAGGTGCGGCTGAACGCAATCGGCACCAAGTCGTACGGGTCTGGTACGATCAACTCGACGTCGCACTCGTATGCGCTCACCCTCGAGGATGGCGCGGACGTGGAGATGTACAATCTCACGGTCCTGCGTCGTCAGGTCATCCACAAGGGCGGCACGCTCACGCTCAAGGGCAACTACGGTATCCTTCGGATGGGCGAAAAAGGAACCGCCCGCTATCACCTTTATCCGGGCGCGGAGCTGGTTACGACCTGCGTGGGGCAGCATAGCAGCACGACAGGCGTTTACACAAACACGGGCACTGCTGAGTTCGTATTTCGCGGGGGCACGCTCGGCACGTATCGGGCAAGCGACTGCTTCTTCAGGAGTTTCAACACGGGTTCGTCGATCTACGTCGCGTCCCTTTACGGCGGCGAGTTCCGCGTCGACCACACGACGTCCATCACGAACGGGATGAAGACTTCGCCATCGAACCTGGGAACCGGTTCGACGGCATGGAACTATGCTGCGGCTGACTGGTTGACGGCGCCGGCGTTCAAGAAGACGGGAAAAGAGACGCTGACGATGAGCGGCACGAACACGTACAGGTGCGCGACGGACGTGGCAGAGGGCACGCTCACGCTCGCGGGCGGGGAGACCCCCGGCGTGCTGCCGACGACCGGCGTGCTGCGCGTCACGGGCGGCACGCTCGACCTCGGCGGCAACGAACAGACGGTGCGGGCGCTCGTCGGTACGGCGGGAAGCGTCACGAACGGCACGCTGATCGCGACGGAGGGCATCTACCCCGGCGGCGCGGGCGCGGTCGGCTCCTTCGCGTGCGGCGCGGCGCTTGAGGGCGCGCTTTCCATTGACGTGGACGCGACGGGGGCGTGTGACCAGATCGTCGCGCAGGGGACGCTGGACATTTCGAACATCGACCTCGTGTTGCCGGCGAGCCTGCCGGCGGGCGTGATCAAGCTGCAGGTAGTCGCTGGCGACACGGCAGGCACGTTCCGGAACGTCGCGAACCTGCAGCCGGGCTGGGCGGTCATGCCCAGTTCCACGGGACTCTGGGTGCGGAAGAGCGTGGGCACGGCCATTCTCTTCAGGTAAGGGGA
>JAFRNO010000009.1 GCA_017430155.1 Kiritimatiellia bacterium
CCGCCGTCGAGCGTGGTCGCCCCGCCCGAGAACGCGCACTCGCGCGCGATGCCGCTCGCGATGCTGTTGCCGGAGCCGGAGAGGAAGCTCGCGGCGTCGGGGGCAGGAAGCGAACGCACGAGCTCCCCGCGCACCGCGCTGAGCGTCTCCTGCGGCGCGTTGCGGAAGAAGTGGGCGATGATCTCCATCGTCTGGTCCACGAAGAAGGTGTGCTGGAGCCAGGTCATCGTGGACGAGTTGAACGGCGGCGCGTAGCCGAAGCGGACTGTCCCGCACACGGGCTCGACGGCGTGCGGGCGCATCCCCGCGTCTGCGAGCGCGTCGAACGCGAGCTGCACCGCGAAGTAGCGGTCCTGGTTCTCGCCGAGGCTGAGCTCGCTCGGCACGTCCTGCTCGCGCGGCACGAAGGCGTAGAGCGGGCCGAGCAGCGCGCCGTGCGTGGGATAGGGGGCGTCGAAGAGGTTGCGGCTGCCGTAGGGGAGCGACAGCTCCTCGCCGAGCGGCGCGATGCCGCTCGCGCGGTGCATGATCATCCGCCAGAACGCGCCGGGGTCCGGCGCGCAGGCGAACCGGCAGCTCACGCCGACGATCGCGATCGGGGACGCGTCCATCCCGCCGCCGCCTCCCTACGCGCGCACCACGCCGTCGCCGGAGACGACGTACTTGTACGTCGTGAGCTCCTCGAGGCCCATCGGGCCGCGCGCGTGGAGCTTGTCGGTGGAGATGCCGATCTCCGCGCCCATGCCGAACTCCGCGCCGTCCGTGAAGCGCGTGGAGACGTTGTGGTACACGGCGGCGGAGTCGACGTCGCGCAGGAACTGCGCAGCGCGCGCGGCGTCGTTCGTGACGATGCAGTCGCTGTGGTGCGACCCGTAGGCGTTGACATGCGTGATCGCCTCGTCCACGCCCGAGACGATCCCCACGTTCAGGTCGAGCGAGAGGTACTCGCGCGACCAGTCGGCGTCCGCCTCGTGCAGCGTCACGCCGCGTTCCTTCGCCCACGCCTCCACGCGCGGCAGGAAGGCGTTTGCGACCTTCGCCGCCACGAGCAGGGTTTCGGCGGCGTTGCAGGCGCTCGGGCGCTGCACCTTCGCGTTGTCGAGGATCTCCAAGGCCATGTCGAGGTCCGCCGCGTCGTCCACGTACACGTGGCACACGCCCTTGTAGTGCTTCAAGACGGGGATGAGGGCCGCCTCGCACATCGCGCGGATGAGGCGTTCGCCGCCGCGCGGGATCGCGACGTCCACGAGGCCGACGGAGCGCACGAGCGCGGGCACGGCGGCGTGGTCCGTCATCGGGACGAGCTGCACGGCGTCGGCCGGCAGCCCCGCCTTCGCGAGACCCGCGCGCACGGCCTCGTTGAGGGCCGCGTTCGAGCGAAGCGCCTCCTTGCCGCCGCGCAGGATGATCGCGTTGGAAGTCTTGAGACAGAGCGCAGCCGTGTCCACGAACACGTTCGGGCGGCTCTCGAACACGACGGCCACCACGCCGAAGGGCTCGCGCACCTTGCGGATGAAGATGCCGCTCGGGCGCGTGCGGGTCCAGATGTCGGCGCCGACGGGGTCGTCGAGCTCCACGATGTAGCGCACGCCGTCCACCATCGACTTGAAGCGCGCGGGGGTGAGCGTGAGCCGGTCGACGAGCGCGGGGGCGAGGCCGTTCGCCTGCGCGGCCGCCACGTCCTCGGCGTTGGCTGCGTCGATCTGCGGCTTGGCCGCGTCGAGCGCGTCCGCGATCGCGACGAGCGCGGCGTTCTTCTGTGCGGTCGTGAACGCGCGCAGCGCGGTCGCAGCGGCGCGGGCCTTCACGCCCATTTCATGGATTTGCTCTTCTACTGTCATGTGAATCTTCCTCCTGACGGCGCTATTATACCATAACCCGCCTACTCTTGCGCGAACTCGATCGCCTTTTCGAGCTGGGCGTCGAAGCCGCGGGCCCATTCGACCGGGGTGTCGTCCACGCGGATGTCGGGCTCCGCGCCGTGGTTCTCCATCTCCGTGCCGTCCTGGGCGAACCACCGTCCGTGCGGCACGCGGAACTCGCCCCAGTCCAGCACGCCGTAGTTGAAAGTCGAGAGCACGCCGCCGGCCGTCGGCCGCCCCACGAGCGTGGCGCGTTTGAGCGTCTTCAGCGCGTGGGCCATCATCTCGCCGTTCGAGAAGACCCCCTCGTCGATGAGGGCGACGATCCGTCCGCTGAAATGGGGTGCGCCGAGGTGGTCAGGCAGGTAGCCGCGACCGCCCCGTTGCCAGTCCGACCAGCCGTGCGGCGGCGTCATCAGGCTGTCGAGCATGGGGTCCGCCCAGGAACCGCCGGTATTTCCCCTCAGATCGAGGATGATTCCCGTGCGGCAGCCCCCCTCGCGGAAGATGTCAACGAGGAACGCATGGTAGTCGTCCTCTTTCATCCCGGACACGCGCACGTAGCCCCACTTGCCATTCGTGGCCGCATGCACCCGCGCGCGCGCCTTTTCGACGTTGCCGACTTTCCTCTTCGTACGGACCGTCCGGCCCTTCGGCAGCTTCCATTCCCGACGGGCGTTGTCGTTTGCTGAGAAATTGAGGTGCGAGGTGTCGAGCTCGCCGAGCATCTGCAGCATCACGCGCTGGAACTGCTTCCAGGACGGCGCGTTCCGCGCGGCGGGGAGGTATTTGGCCCGCAGGGCCGTCCAGTCGACCGCGTCGACGCGCGGTCCCCACAGACGTGCCTTGAGCCGGCTCCACACGGACAGAAACGCCAGTTCCTGGTAATCGGCGAGAACGGTTCTCTGCTCCGCGCGGAACTTGGGGAAGTCGACATTCTTCTGCTTGACCAGAGAGGCCTTCAGCGCCGCCTCGTCCTTCTTCGCCACGAGCCTGCAGCCGCCCCTCCGCAACGGCTTCTTCATGTCCACCGAAAACAGTCTCACGCCGCCGCCCTTGCGGAAGCGTCCCTTGAACACGAGCTTCGTCGCGTTCGTCGTCCACTGCAGCTCGCCGTCCCACCCGAAATGGTCGGACACGTTCACGGGCGCGTTCATGCCCGTCATGGGGATCACCCAAACGTCCACGTTCTTCGAACCGTCCGCCGCCGCCAACGCCACATAGCGCCCATCGGGGCTCCAGACGTATTCCCACTGCTTGCGCGTCCCCGGCGGCGTGTAGTTTCGGATCTTCGAACCGGCGTTTGTGGAGGCCACGTAGAATCCGCCCGCCCAATCCACCCAGCTGAGGCGGTCGCCCTTCGGGGAGATGCCGAGACGCGTGCGCAGGCCCGGTCCGCGCACGACGGGCCAGTTCGTGACTTTCTTCTGCGCGTGCCATGGTTTCTCTGGTTCCGTGCGGCGCATGCCCCAGACCTCCGCATGGTCTCCCCAGTCTCGCAGGTAGTAAATGGTCGATCCTTCGGGAGACAGCACGCAGTCCCGTTCGTGCGAACGCGTCTCACCGCGGAGGCGCGTGACCTTATTCGTGCCCTTGCCGGGCTGGACGGCCCAGAGGTCGCCGCCCGTGGTGAAGATGATGTCGCGTCCGTCCGGCGTCGTCCTCGCCACCTCGCGAACGTCGTTGTTCCAGCTCTTGTCGTACCAGCGCTTCCGCACGGGAGCGCGCGGCTTCCACGTCTTCTCCGGATGGCAAACCAGCCGAACCGAGTCGACGACTTCGCCGCGCGCGTTAAGCGCGTAGCGCCAGAGATCCCATCCGTGCCGCACGACGAGCACATGTCCGCTCGGCGACGCCGTGAGGAAATTCGCCATGTCGCGCCCACCGCCGGTAGGGCGGTCGCCCCGCGACCGCCGCTCTTCGCCAGGGATGAGAATAGTATCCGCGCCCGTTGCGAGGTCGTGGCGGCGGATCTCGCATCCGCCGGATCCGTCCTGGGCGAGGTAGGCGAGCGAATTGGTCCCGAGCCACACGGGAATCGAACAATTGCCCGCACGGCGTACGAGGTTCGTATAGGTCTTCGTGCGGCCATCGTAAAGCCAGATTTCGCCGGCGCGAGAGGAGAACGTGCCGTTCCGGCGGCGGAAGTTGTTGTCGCCGCGGAAACGGAACGCCACGCGCGTCGCATCGGAGGAGATGGCGGCGTCCTGCCCCATCGCCACGTAGATTTCATTCGTAAAAGGGCCTGCGTCGAACGGGTTCGGAGCCTTGTCTGTAACACGCGCGATGCCGCCGGTGGCGGCCGCCACCCAGTTGGTGCCGCACCAAGTGAAGGAGATTTCGGAGCCATCCGCGGAAAACGCGGGCGATTCAACGGCATAGATGCGCGACCAATCCCCAGTCTGCGCCGCGGCCCCGAAGGAGGAAAGGGAAAACAGGGCGATTCCTGCAAGCAGCCAGTCTCGGGTCTCAAGTTTCATGTCCAATTCTGCTCGTCTCTTGTCTCATGTCACCGCGCCGGTTATCACTCAGCCTGCGGGAGTGGCCGCGCTTGTCGCGGCCAATTCCGGCCGCCTCGGCGAGG
>JAFRNO010000573.1 GCA_017430155.1 Kiritimatiellia bacterium
CGTTCAAGCTCGTCAAGGAAGGGGACGGACGGTTCGTCGCAGCGAAGACGGGACAGACCTATTCCGGCGGCACGGACGTGGCGGGCGGAGCTTTCGCGTGCGGCGGAAATGGCACGGCGGGTGTCTACGGCGCGGCCGGCGGCACGAACACGGTCTATGCGGGGGCGACCTTCGACTGCAACGGATTCGACGGACACTGGCAGAACCCGTTCGTCCTTGCGGGCGGCACGCTGCGCAATCCCAAGCGCGTGGCGCATGTCGTGCTCTCGGCGGACTCGTTCGTCGTGGCGCCTGGCTCCACCACGGCGCTCGCCAACGAGAACTATGCCGAAGCGACGCTGGAAATGAACGGGTATACGCTTGCGTTCGACATCGCGGCCGGACAGATGTGCGCCCTCGTGAATCTGACGGTGACGGGCGGAGGTACGATCCTTGGTCGTTCAGGCGGGTACCTCCGGATGGGCTACACGGGTGCGGCGGGCGTTCGGGCGGCTGGAACCGTGTTGGATATCCGCCACTCCCTTCGCGTCGATGCCGAAACCACCTTCCTCGACTACATCTCGCGTTACGTTCTCGGTGGCTATGACGTGGGGGCGTCGAATCCGATCAAGGTGGTGAGGCGGTTCTGTCCGACGCGCGACGACATGAGATGGCATTCCGTGGAGCTGCAGGACGGCGCGATCCTCGACCTTTCGCAGGTGACGGGAATCTGGAACGCGACCAGCCATGGCGATCACTTTGACGGAACCTCCACGCTTTCCTTCGCGCCCGGCGCGACCATTACGGTGGATATGGGCGATCGGACGCCGGAACTGGACGATCAGTTGACCGCCTGGTCGTCACGACCGCAGAACGTGACGTTCACGTGGGATTTGCCCCTTCCGATTTGCGCGCTGGGTCGCGGGCTGTTCGCCAAGCGCGACCCCGGTCTGACCATCATCTTCAGGTGATTCCTGGAAAGGATTCCGATGAAAGGAAGTTCATCCGTCCGTTCCATGTTGGCGGCCGCCGCGCTTGTGTCGGCGCTGAGCGCCGCCGCCAGTTACGAAAGCGACAAGGCCGCCGAATACGCCGCGATGTCGCCTCAGGCGCGGGCGGCGGAAATCAGGTCCATTTCACGCAGGATCTGCGATCTGGAATTGATGCCGCCCGTGGTGCGCACCGACGTGCCCGCGCGTTTCAAGTTCAAGAAACTCGATTTCGCCATGAATGCCGGCATGACCATTACCAGGGGAGGGCGTATCTACGCCATTTGGTTCGCCGGTCAGGATGGCGTGCGCTGTTTCGTGGTCGGGTCCTGGAGCGATGACGGCGGCAAGACCTGGGCGGACACCCAATTCTTCATCGGCAGTCCGGATCCGATCTTCAAAATCGGTTTCACGCCCACGTATCTTACCACCATTACGGGCAACATCTGGGCTGCCCCCGACGGCACCCTGCGCATCTACACGCATCAGGCCGTTGACGGCTTCGACGCGCGTGGCGCGCTTTTCGAGATCATCTGCCGCAATCCCGACGATGCCCGGCCCACGTGGGGCGAGGCGCGATTCCTCTCGTGGGGCCAGCACCATAACACCCCCATCGTGCTCAGAGACGGCACGTGGGTGTTGCCGAATTCCTTCGAGAATTTCTGTCAGCGCGAAGACATCTTCCCCGAACTTGCCGACAAGCGCGGCGTCGGCATCCTAGCCTCGACCGACAACGGCAAGACCTGGGAGCGACGCGGGTTCACCGACCCGGCCAAGGTCGGCGCCTGGCACTTCTGCGAACACATGATCGTCGAAAAGAGCGACGGCACGTTGTGGATGCTCATCCGCACGGGCAACCTCAAACTCATGGAATCGTTCTCGCGTGATCAGGGCCGTACCTGGAGCGATCCCGTCAAGACCGAGAACATCGCCCAGATTTCGGCGCGCTTCGGTTTCGCGAAATTGCCAAACGGGCATCTCGTCTTCATCAAGAACGGCACCACGCCGACAGTCGAGACGGCAAGCCGCGAGAAGCTCTGCGCGTTCGTGTCCGACGACGAGGGACTGACCTGGAAGGGCGGGTTGCTGATCGATGAACGCAAGCGCGTCTGCTATCCCGACACCAACGTCGCTCCCGACGGCTCCATTTACATCACGTACGACCACGACCGCAACACGAAGAATCGCGACGAGCTGCTGATGGCGCGCTTTACGGAGGCGGACATCCTGGCGGGGAGGATCGTGACGGAAGGTTCGTTCCTCAAACGCGTGGTGTTCCAGGAAAAAGGGGGCACCACCAAGTAACGCGCTAAGCTCGAAAACTTCTGCGGTTGAGAGATGTCGGCAGGCAGTTGAAAATCAAGGAGAAGACGATGATGTGCAGAATACTTCTTTTCTCGCTGGTGTTCGTTGCCGCAGGGCTGGCCTATGCGGAAAAGCTCACGGTCTATCCGCCGGCGCACACGGCGGAGGAGAAGATTGCGCTGGCAGAACGGACGCTCGAATACGTCGCGAAGAGCGTTCCGGCGGACAAGCTGAAACCCCTTGCCGACGAATTGTCGATCGACAAGGAATGGTACGCCAAGGCTGCGACGCAGGGCGAGAAATACGCGGCGGAGCGAGCGATCATGTCGGTGCGCCGTCGTATCCTCTTCATGCATCCCGACCTGCAGTTCGCCAACCTTCTCGCCGTGCAGCGTGGCCTGCCGTTCTCCGAGGAGGCCGGCATGACGGACCAGTATGCGGGGCGCTGGTCGCGTCCAGGTCCCGGACTCGTCACTATCGAAAACTGGAAGTCCGTGCCGCACAAGCGCGTGCTGTTGGGCGACAAGTTACCGGAAGGATGCACCCTCAACCCATGCCTCCATTGGAACGCGGACCGCGTGATCTTCGCGTTCAACGACCATACGCGTCGTCCGCCCGTCGATCCGCGCAAGGTCCATGCGCCGAGCGTCATGCGGCGCGGCGCGGCCGGCGAGACGCGTCCGCCCGTGGTGGCGGAAGTTCGCGAATCCGACCCGACGAACCCCAACCTCAATCCCACGGCCGACGCCGACGAGTTCTCGGTGATGCACCACCGCTACTTCATCTACGAGGCGGCGGTCGACGGCAGCTGGGTGCGTCAGCTGACGGGCGGGCCAGACGATCCCCTGACAACGCCGAACAATCTCTGTACCGTCCTCATCGAGGATGCCGATCCATGCTATCTGCCGGGTGGCGGTTTCGTGTTCACCTCCACGCGCGCGCAGAACTACGGCCGTTGCCACTGGGGACGCTACGTGCCGTCATTCCTGCTCTACCGCGCCGATCTGCCGCCGGAAGGCGACATGCGCGCGGGCGCCGCGAACATCCGTCCGTTCTCGTTCGCCGAGGCAAACGAATGGCGGCCGAGCATCCTGGATGACGGCCGCGTCGTCTACACGCGCTGGGATTACGTGGACCGCGTCGCGTCGCGGTACGCCGGACTGTGGGTGGCGCGTCCGGACGGCACGGCCGTGGACATCGTCTACGGCAACTACTGCACCACCATGCGCAGTTGCGCGGCCGCGCAGCAGGTTCTGGGAACGCGGTTCATCGTGGGCGTCGCGGGCGCGCACCACATGTTCTCCACGGGTACGCTCGTGCTCATCGATCCGCTTGCCGGACAGGACGGCGAAGAACCGCTCACGCGCATCACGCCCGACACGGGCATCCTTGAAAGCGAAGGCTGGTTCCAGCAGGGTTCCTACATGGACCCGATGCCCGTCAACGACACGCTTTTCTTCGCCTCGTACTCGCCCGATTCGTTTGGGTATCCGAAGGGGCATCCGCACTCTGACAAAGTCGAGATCCGCAGTCACTGGCAGAACCCGCGCAGCTACGGAGTCTGGCTGGTGGACCGTCTGGGCGGGCGCGAACTCATCTACCAGGATCCGGAATGGGGCACGTTCAACCCGACGCCCGTTGTGAAACGCAGCCGACCGCCGGTGGTGGCGTCGAACCTGCCGCCGCCCGACAAGGCGCCTGATTACGGGACCCTGTATCTGCAGAACGTGTACGACTGCCGCTACCCCATTCCGTCTAACAGCGTGGCCGCAATCCGGATCAACAAGATGATCAACATGAACGCCTGCCGGCGCGAGTCGTGGGCTCCGGGATCGGACTACGCCTACTACCGCGAAACGCTCGGGACGGTGCCGGTCGGCAAGGACGGCAGCGCGTACTTCAAGATTCCGGCGGAAACGCCGATCCAACTGCAGGCCGTCGACACCAACGGCATGGCGGTGATGACGATGCGCTCGGAAATCTACGCGCAGAAGGGGGAGGTCCAGGGATGCGCCGGTTGCCACGAAAACAAGATGTCAGCGGCACCGGCGGTGAAGCGTCCGCAAGGCCGGGAGCCGGACGTTCCGGTCAAGGAGGTGGAGCTGGGCTACTCCGGCCCCATCAGCTATGTGCGCAGCATCCAGCCGATCTTCGACCGGCACTGCATCTCGTGCCATGGGCTGGGCGCGTACAAGGGGCCGAAGAAACCGTATTCGCTCATCGGCACGAACGGCGTCCTGAACCTGCTGTACGAGAAGTGGAGCTTCAAGGACGGGATTCTCGACAAGTCCGTCAGGAGGTCCAGGAAGAAGATGCAGATCGCGACGGCGTGGTGCTATGCGGAGACGATTGAGTCGAAGGCGTACGACTACTACGCCGCTGCGAGTCCCCTCACCTGGCGGATCAAGCGCGGTCATGGCGGCGCACGGCTGTCGGACGAGGAATGGAAGACGCTCATCCTCTGGCTCGACTCCAACGTCCCGGGCTATTCCATCGGCGGCGGCTACGGCTGGAACCGTCCCGACCTGAACATCCTCGACCCGAAAGGCGAGAAGGCGCTGCGCTCTGCGATTGCCGAACGGTGGGGAGTCGCACGCGCGGCGGAACCCATCGAGGCGCTCGTCAACCGGGCCGATCCGGCGAAGAGCCGTGTCCTGCTGGCGGCGCTGCCGGAGTCTGCAGGCGGTTGGGGGCAATGGGAGAAACCTTTCACCGGCAAGGACGATCCGCAGTATCTGCGATTCCTTGCGCTCGTCCAGAGCACCATCGTGCCGAGCAGATGGCATGACATACGTGGAACTTGTGGACGTGACGACAAGTGCGAATGCAACTCGTGCTGGCTGCGTCTCGGCGGGTTCAACGACCCGAAGACGCTGCATGGAAAGCAGGGCAAGGGCAAGTAGGTTTAACAAAGTCGGCGATTGCCGCTTGCGTCCTGCGGAATGTAATGGTAAGATATGCTCGTGTCCATTATGCATTGAAAGGGATTCGTCATGAGAAAGTGCATGTGTTGTCTGGTGTTCACGGCCATCGGAACGGCGTCCGCGGCGTTGCCGTCGGACGTCATCTACCGCAACGACTTCACGACGCGCGAGTCGGTCGCGGCGATCCCGCGCGTCGGCGAGACGTACGAGGCGACGCCATACCCGGCGAAGACATCGCTTCTCCATGCGTACTTGGGTGTGGATTCGTTCAATAAGTACGCCAGGCCGGAATTTACGCCTGCGGGCATTTGGACATATCCCGACTTCTCCGCGCTCTACTGCGTAAACGCCGGTGACTTGCGGCCGTCATACGATGGCTGGTTCCAACCAAACTTCTCAAAAGGCACTGCAACGAACGCTGACAGCCTGTATCGTCAGCGTTCGGGCC
>JAFRNO010000574.1 GCA_017430155.1 Kiritimatiellia bacterium
GCCCCCAGGTCGCCCGCGCCGCGCTGGCGCACCGAGACGACGCCCGCGGCCTCGTCGCGTCCGCCCGCCACGAGGAGGTACGGCACCTTCGCCACCGTGCCGTTGCGGATCTTCGCGCCGAGCTTGTCGGCGGAGGCGTCGATCTCCACGCGGAGGCCGCGCGCGGCGAGCGCGTCGCGGATCTTCTGCGCGTAGGGGACCTGCTTGTCCGTGATGGGGAGAATGCGCACCTGCTCCGGCGAGAGCCACAGCGGGAACGAACCCGCGTAGTGCTCGATCAGGATGCCGATGAAGCGCTCGAGCGACCCGAGCACCGCGCGGTGGAGCATCACGGGGTGGTGCTTCTGGCTGTCGGGGCCGATGTACTCGGCGTTCAGGCGCTCGGCGCTGGGGAGCTGGTAGTCGAGCTGGATCGTGCCGCACTGCCACGGGCGCCCGAGCGCGTCGATGAGCGTGAACTCGAGCTTCGGGCCGTAGAACGCGCCCTCGCCGGGCTGGATCTCGTAGTCCATGCCGGACGCCTTGCAGGCCGCCGCGAGCGCGCTCTCGGCGTGCTGCCAGGTGGCCTCGTCGCCCACGTGGTCCTCGGGCATCGTGGAGAGCTTCACGAGCAGGTTCTTGTCGAAGCCGAAGTCCTTGTACACGTCCTTCAGCAGACGGCAGAACTTCGCGACCTCCTCCTCGATCTGCTCCTCGGTGCAGATGATGTGCGCGTCGTCCTGCACGAACCCGCGCACGCGCATGATGCCGTGCAGCGTGCCGCTCGGCTCGTTGCGCGCGCAGTGCCCGAACTCGGCGAGGCGCAGCGGCAGGTCCTTGTAGGAGCGCATGCGGCTCTTGAAGATCTCGAGCGCGCCCGGGCAGTTCATGGGCTTCACCGCGAAGACGCGCTTCTCGCTCTCCGTGATGAACATGTTCGCCTTGTAGTGGTCCCAGTGGCCGCTCCGCTCCCACAGGCTGCGCGGCATGATGGCGGGCGTGTTGACCTCCTGGTAGCCGTCCTTCACGATCTTGTCGCGCATGTAGTCCTGGAGCGCCACGTAGACCGCCCAGCCCTTCGGATGCCAGAAGATCTGCCCGGGGTCCTCGGGGTCGAGGTGGAAGAGGTCGAGCTCCACGCCGAGACGGCGGTGGTCGCGCTTCTTCGCCTCCTCGAGGCGGGCGACGTAGGCGTCGATCTCCGCCTGGTCCTTGCCGACGATGCCGTAGACGCGCTGGAGCATCTTGTTGTTTTCGTCGCCGCGGTAGTAGCTGCCCGCCACCTTCATGAGCTTGACGGCGCCGATCTGCGCGGAATGCTCCACGTGCGGGCCGCGGCACATCTCGAAGTAGTCGCCCACCTCGTAGGTGCTGATCGTCTCGCCCTCGGGGATGTCCGCAAGGCGCTCGAGCTTGTACTTCTGGCCCGCGAGGCGCGCCGCCACGTCGGCGCGCGACATCTCGGCGCGCACGAAAGGCTCGTCGAGCGCGATGAGACGCGCGATCTCCTTTTCAAGTGCGGGGAAGTCTTCGGGGGCGAGGCGATGCTCGAGGTCGAAGTCGTAGTAGAATCCGTCGTCCGTCGCGGGACCGATGTCCGTCTGTGTGCCGGGGAAGAGGTTACAGACCGCACGCGCGGTCAGGTGTGCGGCCGAATGGCGCCGCATTTCATCTGTAATGTCCATTTATTTGTCCGTTTTTCTCCTTGGAACGCATGTATGATAGCGCATTTCAGACTCGGAAACAAGTAGAAACGGCGAAAATCTTCACCTACCTCCGCCATGTACCCCTCAGCGGAAGAACAACAGCGTGCCGACGGGGTTGATCCAGTACGACTTCTGGTTGTCGCGCAGGCTCACGCCCAGCGAATTGGCGCGCTCGCCCTGGAGCTGCCACGCGGCCCCGTTCACGAGATCGCCCGTCCAGTCCAGCACCTTCGCCTGCGTCACCACCGGCTCCGGCGCGAGGCGCACGGTGCCGAGCGAGACGTCGCCGTTCACGGCGAAGAGCGGGAACGAACCTGCCGTCACCCCGTCCCACACGCGCGTCCAGTCCACCGTGCCGTCCGTCACCAAAGCGCCAAGCGTCTGCGTGGCCGCCTCATGCGCGAGCGACGTGCCGTCCGCCATCACGAGCGCCGTGTCGGCGTCCGTCGCCGGCGTCGCCGGCATGCCCGTGAGCCACGCGGGCGGGGTAGTCGAGCCCGAGCCCTTGTTCAGCCACTTCTTGCGCAGGTACGCGAGCAGCTCGTTCTCCTGATGATGCCCCAGCGGCATCGTCGTGACGATCATCTCCGCGATGTCGCCGTACCACATGCGGTTGTTGGTCTTTTCCTCCCCGTACCACTGCGGCTGGCCGTTCGCCATCAGACGGCCTCCGATCTGCACGAGGTCGATCGCCAGAGGCTCGCAGTTCAGGTCGTTTTTCGTCTTGGCCGGCACGGCCGTCGTCGAGGTCGTTTCCGTTTCGACGAGGACGTAGCAGCCGTTCGACGCGTTGAAGAGGTAGAATATCTCTGCTGTGCCGAGCGCGGGCGCAGAGGCAGCGTCAGAGGCTGTCCCTCCGAGATCGACCGGATAGGACGTCGCCGAGCCTTCGGAGACGTGAATCACGCCTTTTACGTTCTCGTCCGACGCCGTGGCCGTCGCCGAACCGAGCGCGAACGGGCTTCCCCATTTGCCGTGCCCCGCCCCGTTCGCGGTGTCCGCGGGGTTCAGCTCCCACTTCATGCGCCGCTTGACGATGTAGACGTAGAGATTGCGCGGCGACGTGTAGTTCGTGTAGCTGTTGAGCACGAGCGCCTCGTTGCCGTCGAACGCCAGCACGGGATTGCCGTTGATACCGTCCGCGCCCTCCTTCACCGTCGGTCCGAACGGCACGGCCGCCTTGCGCGTGTTGCGCACGAAGCTGCCGCCCGCCGATCCCTTGTTGACGAGGTTCGTCACGCGGTTGTCCGCGTCGAACGTCATGGTCGAGAGATCGGCTCCGTCCACCCACACGTCCACCTGCGAGGGC
>JAFRNO010000575.1 GCA_017430155.1 Kiritimatiellia bacterium
ACGGTGCGCGAGCCGTCGATTTTCGACGACAAGCCCGAGCGACCGTTCCGCAACCTCCGCTTCGAGGACGTGAAGCTCGCGGGCGAGACGTCGCCGCGCGTGCTGGGGCCGCTGAACCTGCGGAGCGCCTTCACGCGGGCTCCGCTTGGCGCGATCCGGCCGAAGGGCTGGCTGCTTGACCGCGCGCGCGCCGCGCGCGACGGGTACACCGGCCACATGGACGGCGTGAGTCACCACATCCGCCGGGCATGGTCGGCGGACTGGAAGCCGCGCGGCGTCAACCTCAACTGGGGGAACGACGAGAAGGGCTCGTGGAGCAGCGAGGGCGGCACATACTGGTTCGACGGGCTCGTGCACCTCGCCTGGCAGATGGACGATCCGTACCTGAAGGATTTGGCGAAGAAGCGCCTGGAGCCCACGCTCGCGAACATGCACGCGAACGCGGTCGGGATGCTGTGGTGGATGGACCGTCGCGACCCGAAGCAGATGGAGGAGTTCTTCGGTCCGGGCGCGTGGCAGTCTCGCTGGGTGCACGGCATGCGGGAACGGGCGATTGCGGCGTTCTACGAGGTGACGGGCGACGCGCGCGCGAGTCAGGCGATCGAATGGGCGTTCGCGAACGAGGAGATCGCGCGGCGCATGGGCGGCAGCGCGACGTTCGAGAGCGGGTGCGTGGACGCGGCGCGCGTGACGGGCAACGCCCGCATCCGCGCCTGCGCGGAGATGGCCGCCAAGATGCTGAAGGAGACGTCGCAGTACGCGAAACCGCCCGCGCCGTGGCTGCCGGAGACGCTGTGGACGCGCCGCCGGTCGCAGAACGCGCTCAAGATGCCCACGCGCCACGGCGTGTTCTGCGCGGAGCAGCTGCTCAGCGTGTGGCGTGCGTGGCAGCTGACGGGCGATACGAGCCTGCGCGACGCGGTGCTCGCGTGGTACGCGTTCCTGGACAAAAACTGCCACCAGCCGTACGGCCTCACGATGATGGACGAGGAGTGGGGTTGGTCCGGGGCGAAGCGCGGCACGGAGACATGCGACGTGGCCGCCGAGACGTTCACGCGGATCAACATCCTCGCCGGAACGGGCGACGGGAAGTGGGGCGACGACGTGGAGCGGGTGCAGTTCAACGCGGCGCCGGCGTGCGTCTCGCGCGACTTCAAACGTCACGCCTATTTCCAGCTGCCGAACCGCGCCGGCCTGCCGGGCGAGGGGAAGGAGATGTCGTGTCCGCACGACAGCCAGTGCGAGTACCGCGAGTCGAAGCAGTGGCCGCTCTGCTGCGTGGCGGCGCTCAACAAGATCCTGCCGAACTACATTCAGGCGATGTGGATGAAGACGGACGGCGGAGTGGCGGCGACGGCGTACGGACCGTGCACGTTCGAGGCGAAGCTCGCGGGCGGGCGCGCGGCGTTCACGGAGAATACGACCTATCCCTTCTCGGAGACGGTGGAGATCGTGGTGGACGACGCTCCGTCGGCGACGTTTCCGCTGTTGGTACGCCTGCCGGGCTGGTGCGACAATCCGCGCTTGGATTTGAACGGAAGCCCCGTCGCGGTGAAGTCCGAGCGTGGATTCGCGAAGATTGCGCGCGTCTGGAAGAAGGGCGACACGCTTCGCCTCACGTTCCCGATGAAGCCGCGCGTGGAGATCGTGCGGGACATGCACGACATGGGCAGGCGGCGCGCGGTCGTCTCGTTCGGTCCGCTTCTGATGGCGTATGCGTATCCGGCGAAGGACGACAACACGATCATCGGCGACGCGACGGAGCCGGTGCTCGACCCGGCGTCCATCGCGGGCGCGCAGGTTGTCCGCACCGCGATGCCGGTGGTGTGGGACTGGCCGCTCGACGCGCCGGTGAAGCTGGTGGCGAAGGATGCGGCCGGAAAGCCGCTCGCGCTCGTGCCGTATGGCTGCACGAAGCTGCGCGTGTCCATGTTCCCGGTCGAGTAAGGAGAGGTGCGGATGCGGAGACTCGCAATTATATTTGCCGGCGGAAGCGGCGTACGGATGGGGAGCGCGATTCCCAAGCAGTTTCTGGAACTTGACGGGAAGCCGGTCCTGGCGCACACGCTGGAGCTGTTCGAGCGCCATCCGTGCATTGACGGCATTTACCTGGTCGTGAACGCAGACTACGTGGAGCAGGCTCCGGATTTCGCCCGGAAGTGGGGTGTTTCGAAACTCTGCGGCGTGACGGCGGGCGGCGCGAGCGCGCAGGAATCCATCTACAACGGGTTGAAGCATGCCGCGGCGCATGAGCCCGGCGACTCGATCGTGCTGCTCCATGACGGCGTGCGTCCCTACGTGACGCCCGAGGTGATAACCGCGAACGTGGAGGCCGTCGAGATGTACGGCAGCGCCATCACGTACACGCCGTGCTACGAGACCATCGTGCTGTCGAAGGACGGCGCGGCGATCGACGCGATTCCCTACCGGCGGGAGTCCTACACCGCCCAGGCGCCGCAGAGCTTCCGCCTCGGCGACATCCTCGCCGCGCACGAGCGGATCCGCGCTCGCCCGGAGGGATATGCCGACATGGTCGACCAGGCGACGATCTGCTTCACGCTCGGCATTCCCGTGCACCTCGTGCCGGGCAACCGCGGCAATCTCAAGATCACGACGCCCGAGGACATCGTCACGCTCGAGGCGTTGTTGAAGTGGAGGGACGGCAATGGCTGAGTCGGTTCTGGTCACGGGGGCGACGGGACTTGTCGGCGGCGCGCTCGTGCGGCATTTCGCGGCCGAGGGGCGCCGCGTCTACGCGGCCGCGCGGAACGTCGAGAAGGCGCGGGCGCAGTTTGGCGGGCTGGCGAACGTCGAGATCGCAGAATGGGACGTTGTCGGGCAGCGATTCCCGGCGTTCGGCGGTAGGGCGGGCGCCCCGCGCCCGCCGTACGATGTTGAGTGGCTGGTCCATGCGGCGGCGGAGACCGCCACGCGGCACTTCGTCGAGCGGCCGGTGGAGACGATCGCCTCGATCCTCGACGGCACGCGGAACGCGCTGGAGTTCGCGCGTGCGTGCGGGGTGAAGTCGATGGTGTACGTGTCGTCGATGGAGGTGTACGGCGCGCCGTCGGCGGAAACGGTGACGGAGGCCGACATCGGCTACCTGGACCCCGTGCGGCTCCGGTCGAACTACCCCGAGGCGAAGCGGATGGCGGAGAACCTCTGCGTGGCCTACGCGAGCGAGTACGGCGTGCCGGTGAAGATCGCGCGCCTCGCGCAGACGTTCGGGGAGGGCGTGCGGCCGGAGGACAACCGGGTTTACGCGCAGTTCGCGCGGGCGATCCTCGCGGGACGCGACATCGTGCTCAAGACGGACGGCTCCGCGTCGCGCTGCTACTGTGCCGTGAGCGACGTCGTGGCGGCGATCGCCATGTTGCTGGAGAAGGGCGAGAACGCCACGCCCTACACGGTGGCGAACGAAGATACGTTCTGTTCGGTGCGGGAGATGGCCGAGCGCCTGATCGCCGCGTATCCTGAATCGGGATCGTGTCTGGTCTTCGACATGTCAGAGGAGGCGGCCCGTTCGTATCCGCCGTCTTCACGCCTCAAGCTCGACAGCTCGCGTCTGCGCGCGCTCGGCTGGGAACCGCAGGTCGGCCTCATGGAGATGTTCGGCCGGATGATGGAGGGGATGCGCGGCTGATGGGCAAGCTGACGGACAAGGTCGCGAAGGGGGTCTTCTGGGTGCTGCTGGAAAAGTTCGGCGTCCAGCTGGCGCATTTCGTCGTGACGCTCGTCCTCGCCCGCCTCCTCACGCCGAACGACTACGGCACGGTGGCGCTCCTCTCCGTGTTCATCGCCATCGCGAACGTGTTGGTCGACAGC
>JAFRNO010000576.1 GCA_017430155.1 Kiritimatiellia bacterium
CGGCCTCGTGCGGTGCGAGAACGCCGCGAGGTCGTGCATCGCCGTCGGGCCGTTCCTGAACAGACACGCCAGCACATCGCCGTGCGACGGCACAACGCCCGCCATCCCAGCGGCGGCGAGTTCGTCCGTCAGCCATTTCTGCGTCATGGCGTGAATTCGGCTTATCGACATTATGGCATCGTGCTTCATGGCGGCATATTATATCATTAGATGTCTAACCATGCAAGGGAGCGAGTGACTTGAAATAGGAGGATTGGCGGTTTCACGCCATCTGCTCGATAAGGGCGCGAAGCCGCTCCTTTAGCCGCTCAAGCTCGGCCCAATCCTCCTGCTGTTCCGCGACGGCGAGCAATCCTTCAAGCCGATGGATCTGTTCGATCCAGGTGTCTCTTTGCGGCATTGCCATAAGCCTACCTCGGATTATTCTTATTCTCTGCGTCAAATCTTCGTGGGCGGCGCGGGCGGGTCGGCAGTTTTGAATGTGCCTCACGCGCCTTCTTAAGCGTCTCTATGGCGTCTAAAATCGTCTTGTCGCCTGGGAAACGCGCATTGAGGGATTCGGCGAACTCCAACGCACGGCGAAGTTCGGCGTCGCGGGGGTCGCGTTCTCCGCGTTCTACCGTTGCAAGCGCATCTGCGAGAGAGTACGCCGCCTTTGCCGCTTCCCTGTGTGTTGCTTCAAGTGCGCGTGCAGTCTTCACGTAGCCGACCACAAGCGCGGCGACAAAGGCCGCGAGCAGGAACGCGGCGGCGACAGTTCCAAACGCCGCGAGTGGGTTGCGTCGAGCAAAGAGGCGAAAACGACGCAAAGGCGACGGCGGATTGGCGGCGACAGGCTCGTGCGCAAGGAAACGGCAAAGATCGGCAAGCAGGGCATCGACGCTATCGTAGCGGTCGGTGGGATTGTTCGCGGCGGCCTTGTCACAAATCGCAGCAAAGTCGAGTGGGACGGCCCTTTGCGCATTTGCCAGTTCGCGCAAGGTCACGCCAAGCGAATATAGGTCGCTAGTTTCGGTTGCTTTGCCGCCGTTCAAGACCTCAGGAGCCATGTAGCGTTTCGTGCCGCTTTTGTCGTTTGCGCCATCTGCGGCGAGGCAAGCAAGTCCGAAGTCGCCGAGCTTTACTCTTCCGTCGTCGCCGATGAAAATGTTGGACGGCTTCACGTCGCGGTGGATAATGCCGCACCGATGGGCGTAGGCAAGTGCCTCGGCAACGGACACTCCAAGCTTGGCGACATCCTCGACGGACGCGAAAACGTGCCTTTCGGCGCTTTCGCCTTTGACCAGTTCCATTGCAAACCATGCGCAATCGGAATCGGTTCCCGCCGAGAAGACCTGTACGATGTTTGGATGGTGAAGCTGAGCGACGGTTCGCGCCTCGTCCGAGATTGGCGCATCAGAGACGTTCTCCAGCACGACTTTGACCGCGACATCGCGTCCAAGCGAAATCTGCCGCGCCACATAGACCGCACCCATTCCGCCGCAGCCGAGGAGGGAGATCGGCTCAAAGTCCGCAATCGGCGGAAACGCTGGCGGTTGTGAGTCCTCGCATTTCCCGAGTTCGTCAAGTTCTGCCGCGAGCCGGCGCAAGTCGTTTGTCAGTTCTTCCTGAAGCATGAGACCTCCACAAGTTTCTGCTGCAGTTTTTCCAATGCGCGGACATAGCGGATCGACGCCGCCTTTTCCGTGAGCCCCAGCGCGGCGGCGCATTCGGCGTTGCCCATTCCGTCGAAGTGGCGCATGACGAGGATTGCGCGGTCGTTCTCCGGCATTGCGGCAAGTGCGCGGCGGAGAATCGCATGGCGTTCGTCCCTGTCCACGCGGGATGCGGGCGATGTGATGTCGGCCGGTAGCTCTCCTACGCACACGTCACCATCAGAACCGCCGTCATCAACGCCAAGCTCACAACTCTCAACTCTTAACTCCTTGTAGGCGTCGCGTCCCTGAGCTTGAAGGTGGCGACGCTCGATGTCGCATATCGTCTGGAGAAGAATCGTTCGCAGCTTGTAGTAAATCGGCACGTCGTCATGGGCAGCGAAATAGTCCAGCCGCATCGCCGCGTTGACGTACGCTTCCGACAAGACATCCTCCTCGTCCATCCTCTTGAGGAGAATCGGATTGAGCTTTTTCCTTGCAAGCGCGGATAGCCTTTGCCTGTGTTCGGCAAAGGCGGCGGCGAGTCTGTCTTGCGTAGAAACATCCATGCCGCATATTTTACCATATTCTCATCGCAGAAGCCATTCCCAGGCGTCTTGTTTCGCATACGCGGCTTTTTCGGATTCGGCGTGTCCCGTCTTCGGCAAGACCTCGACCCTTATTGCCTTGGGACGCTTTGCGCAAAGTGCCTCTGCATACGCCTTGACGCGGGCGATTGGTATAAGATCGTCATCTTCTCCGTGGTAAGACAGCACTTCTGCCTTGACGTCGGCTACTGCATCCGTCTTGCCGGACGCGCCTACGACAAGTGCACGGAAGAAGAGCGTCGGGTCGTCGTTGAGCAGGGAAAGCAACAGTCCGCCGCCCATAGAAAAGCCGGTCGCAAAGACGCGTTCTCGTTTGACACCGTGCGCCTCGACCCGTGAGCGCACAAGTTTGGCGAGTCCGTCTGCTGACGGGTTTTCCAATCCGCGACGCCCACCCCCGCCCATGCGCTCGACCGTCATTTCCGGGACGAGTACGACAACCTTGCCGACTTTCGTCTGGTTTCGCGCATAGCTCAACGCCTTTTCGATGGCGGGGGGAACGGACGGCACCAGCCCTCCGCCGCGATTGACGGAATCGCGTCCCCCAAGAACGACGAGAAGCGTTGTCTCGCCCTTGGCCTTCGGATTCGCGGTATACTCTTTCCAAGCGCGAGTGCCACACACGCCCTCGTCCGTCTTGTAATGCGCAATTCTGCGCTTCGCCTCCTCGTTTGCCTTGGCTTGTTCCTTTGTCTGCTGCTGCCGCAATTCGGCAGCGCGCCTATGCGCTCCATGCATGGGGGGACGCTCCGCATATGCGCAGAGCGCCGCCGATGCAAGAAGTGTCATTATAAATCTATTCATGGTCTTTTCCTTTCTGTCCGGTCGGCGTCATTGCCGTCCACTACCGAGAACGTAACGGAGACGAAAATTCTACAGGAAAATTCCAGAGATTTTCTTGTAGATTTTCTGCCGCGATTGCGTTCTTGGGAACAGGAAGGAGTAAAAGCGATGAAGAATACTCTCAAATATCTATTAGCAATGGCGATGGCGGTGGCGGGAATCTCGGCCTACGCCGCATCGGGTGTCATTGAGTTGGAGATACCTGGCATGAACGAGGAGACCGCCGCCCGAATCGCTGATTTTCGCACAAATGCCTGTCCCGCGACGGTCGCGGCTCTGCGCGACTCCATCGCCTCGAATTACGATGGCGTGGTGTTGCGCAAGGCCGACAAGCGCGACGAGCTCCAGGCCGAGGCGGATGCGCTTGCGGCGGAACTTGAAACCATGATTTCGACGAATTCCGCACAATCCGCGATACGGCAACAGCAGAAGCTGATAGACGAGCGGCAGGCTCTCGTCGATGAGATGACGGACATCGTGGACGACATGATCGAATACAAGTGGTATCGCGTGGAACAAAACGTGATCCGTTTTACCGACAGCCGGTTCGGACGCAGACACGACGGCGACTACCGCTACAACGAGCCGGACGCGGACGGCTTCATACCGCTACTTGGCGCGGCAAGCGACCTCTGCGTGGCCTACACCCCCGTCACGAATGCCGCTTACGCGCTTTTTGACCCTTCACACACATTTGAAGTGGACAAGGAAGGTCATCCCGTCGTCAATGTCTCCTACGATGATGCCGTCCGCTACTGCGAATGGCTGACCGAGAACTCCCCTGGCTACACCTACAAGTACCGGCTTCCCACGCAGGAGGAGTGGGAGCTTGCCGCCGGTCACATGCCGAAGGACGCTTCCATCAACGCGGCAAATGTCGAAACCGGCCCGACGGACGTTTACTATTACTACGGCCTCTACGGAAGCGGTGCGCAGTCGTTGAGCGGCACGCTCGACATGTGGGGGAACGTATGGGAATGGCTGGCGACGCCGCACACGGACGGGCAGATGAAGGTCAAGGGCGGGGCGTTCGACGAACCGCGCAGCCAGTGCCGAACCGAGGAACGCGGCAACGGACGCGACCCGACGCAAGGCTACCACAACGTCGGCTTCCGCATTCTTCGCGAGAAGAACTGGGCGGCATCTGTCATCCAAGACGCGAACGCGGCGAACTGGCTCTCGCGGAATGTCGAAGGCGGCGCGGTGCTGACCACCGCCGACTACAAGGTGCTTGAGGAAGACCCAGACGGCGATGGCGTTCCTACCTGGGCCGAGTACATTGCGCTCACCGATCCGAACGATGCCAAAAGCAGGTTCAACGCGACAATCTCTATCGGCGCGGACGGATTGCCCGTCGTCGGTTGGAACACGCCGACCTACGCCTCGCGCACATACAAGGTCTTCGGCAAAGTCGAACTCAACGACTCGGTCTGGCTCGAAGTCAAGGACAATATCGGCCTCTACCGCTTTTTCAAAGTAACCGTTGAGGTGAAATAACAAACCAACAAGAAAGGACCACGACCATGAACAAGCTAATCATCACACTGGCTGTATCGGCACTCGCGATTTGCACCTTCGCGCAAGAGGGCGGAG
>JAFRNO010000068.1 GCA_017430155.1 Kiritimatiellia bacterium
CTCGCTGCCGCACTCCTTCGTACGGTCAAGTACGGTGATCGCGCGCACGGTGGCGGGTAGCGCGGCGACGAGCGCGGAGGTGTCAAACGGACGGTACAGCCGCACCGTCACCACGCCCACCTTCTCGCCCGTCTCCACGAGCGTGTCCACGGTCTCGCGCACAGTCTCGGATCCGGACCCCATCACCACGATCACGCGCTCGGCATCGGGCGCGCCGTGGTAGTCGAAGAGGTGGTAGGCGCGGCCGGTCAGCTCGGCGAAGCGGTCCATCGTGCGCTGCACGATGCCGGGGAGCACGTCGTAGAAGCGGTTCGACGCCTCGCGTCCCTGGAAATAGACGTCCGAGTTCTGCACGGTGCCGCGGATGATCGGGTGCTCGGGGGAGAGCCCGCGTTCGCGCTGCTCGGCCACGAAGCGGTCGTCGATCATCGCGCGGATGGTGGCGTTGTCCACCTGGTCGATCTTCTGCACCTCGTGCGAGGTGCGGAACCCGTCGAAGAAATGCATGAACGGGATACGCGACTCGAGCGTCGCCGCGTGGGAGATGAGCGCGAGGTCCTGCGCCTCCTGCACGCCCGAGGAGGCGACCATCGCGATGCCCGTCTGGCGGCACGCCATCACGTCCGAGTGGTCGCCGAAGATGCACGTGCCGTGCACGGCGAGCGCGCGGGCGGCCACGTGGAAGACGGCCGGGAGCAGTTCGCCCGCGATGCGGTAGAGGTTCGGGATCATCAGCAGGAGGCCCTGCGACGAGGTGAACGTGCTCGCCACCGCGCCGGCAGAGACGGCCCCGTGCACGGCGCCCGCCGCGCCGCCTTCGCTCTGCATCTCCACCACCTCGGGGACCGCGCCCCAAATGTTCGGACGCTTCGCCGCCATGTACTCGTCGGCCTTCTCGCCCATCGGGGACGAGGGCGTAATGGGGTAGATGAACGCCACGTCGCTGCAGGCGTAGGCGACTCGTGCGACCGCCAGGTTGGCGTCGGTCATCGTTTTCATGTCTGTATCCGGTCTTTCTACCGCCGTCCGAAACAGGCGGTTTTCAGCAAAAGGTGATAGTATATAACAAATTACCCCGACATTCAAGCGCAACCGCGCGAAATCGCGCGGCGCGCCGCATTCTGTGCCGTGCTGCGGTTACGGACGGATCGCCTCGACCTTCTTCGCCGCTTCCTGCAGGAACGGCGCGAGGGGTTCGAGCCCCTCCGTGAACTTCGTGTCGAGGAAGGCGTCCACCGCCGCGTTCGCCATCCACTCGCCCCAGAGCATCTGGCCGAGGCAGAGGACGTTCGCGTCGTTGATGGTGCGGCACATCTTCGCCGCCCACACGCTCTCCACGACCGCGGCGCGCACGCCCGGGAAGCGGTTCGCGATCATGTTCATGCCCATGCCCGTGCCGCAGAAGAGGATGCCGCGGTGCGCGGGAGAGTCCGCCGCCGTGAGGGCGCGGGAGAACTCCACGGCGCTCTCGAAATAGGGTTTCTCGGGATTCGCGGCCGTCGCGCCGAAGTCCTTCACCTCGAAGCCGCGCTCCTCCAGGTGCTTCACGACGGCCTGCTTCAGCTGGACGGCGAACGGATCCGCCGCCACGTAGATGATCTCTTTCATTTTCTTGTTCCTTTCTTTTGCCTGTTTGACATTCGGTGTGCCGGGGATGAGCGAGCCGCAGTTGTAGTTCTGCGGCGGCTGGGGCTTGCCCGTGCCCACGCCCTTCTTCATGAGCGCCTTGAGGTCGTCCAGATGGTCCGCGTACACGCCGCGCGGCAGGCAGGCGTGGTCTTTGCACACGCGCGCGGCCATGCCAACGACTTCGCCCATCATGCCCGTCGTGCGCATCACGCGCACCGTGCCGAGCGCGACGTGCGTCACGCTGATGTTGCGTCCCGCCATGAAGAGGTTCGCGACGTTCCGCGAGTAGAGGCAGCGGTACGGGATCGGATAGGCGTGGTGACGGTTGTGCGTGCAGATCGAGCGGAACGGCTCGCCGTCGTAGTGCTTCGTGTTGCGCGGCATCGGGTAGTGGAGGTCGATCGCCCAGGTGGTGCAGCAGGTGCCGTCAGGATACGGCACGAAGTCGAACACGTCCTGCTGGGTGAGGACGTGGTCGCCCATCAGGCGGCGGCTCTCGCGCTTGCCCGCCACGTAGGCCACCCAGTCAAACTCGCGGTTCGCGTACTTCGCGCGCTTCGCGGACTTGTTCTTCAGGTAGGACCAGTTCGAGTACACGACGAGCATTCCGTAGTCGCGGATGCGCTCGAACTCACTGATCTGGTCGCGCATCATGCCCGTTTCCCAGTCCCAGTCGCCGCGCAGGCCGTGCTCGCAGTTCTGCTCGTTGAACGCGATCATCCAGGGTTCGACGGGGAACGCGACGGCGTGGCCGACGTCCTTCGTGTACCACTGCACCGACGCGCCCATCGTCATCTTGTCCGCCTTGTCGGGCGCCATCTCCTCGCCCGTCTCGGCCTTCGACTCGCGTCCCATGCGGAAATCGGCACCGGCGAGCGCGCCCACGCAGGCGTCGCCCGTGCAGTCCGCGAAGAGCGGCGCCTCGAACTCGATGCGCTCTTTCGTCACGACGTTCTGCCCCGTCACCGACGTGATGCGGTCGCCCTTCTTGCTCACCCACCGCACGCGCGTGTTGAGGAAGAGCGAGATGTTCTTCTCGGCCGCCACCGCGTCGAGCTTGCGCTGGTCCTCGTACCGCTCGGCCGGCTGGGCGTTGCCGCCCTTCGCGGGACCGATCTCGGCCACCACGTCGCCGAGGCGCGGGTAGGGCCCGAGGTTCATGTGCCCGCCGAGGTGCACGCGCACCTCGCTCGAGTTCGCGCCGCCGAGCATCGGACGGTCCTGCACGAGCGCGACCTTCAGCCCCAGGCGCGCCGCCGAGATCGCCGCGCACGTGCCCGCGATGCCGCCGCCACACACCACCAGGTCGGCCTTCACGCGACGTGGCGGCGCCAGTTTGACGACAGGCATCACCGGCTGGCCAGCCACCGGCGAAAGACACACCACGTCGCATCGTCCGTCGAAACCCGTGAGGTCGTGGAGCGCAATCGTGGTCATGCCCTTTTCGAGCGTCACCTCGCCCGCCTTCTGCCACTGCCAGTCGCCGGTGCCGCGTCCGAGCACGTTCGGCAGCTCCTTGCCGTTCACCTTGATCGTGAACGTGCCGGCCGCGTGCTCGCTCCACGGCGCGGTCCAGTTGCGCGTGCGCGCCCACACGTGGTAGGTGCCCGCCGCCGGACAGTCGAACGTGGTGACGGCGTCGGCCACGGGCTTCCCCATGCCGTGCGCGAGCAGGAAGCTCGACCCCATCTGGTCGATGAACTGCGAGTCGACCGACCAGCCGCCGCGGTCCTTGAACTGTTCTGCTTCAAGGCAGATCGTCTCGCCATGGACGGCCAGCGCCGCACACACGAACAGCGAAATCAATGTAGCGGTAGGGCGCGCGCCCCGCGCGCGCCGCATCCATTGATGTGTATAAGAGCTCTCCATGTTCATGCTTCCTTTCTTTTCTTAAAGTCCGATGA
>JAFRNO010000577.1 GCA_017430155.1 Kiritimatiellia bacterium
GCGTCCAGTCCCCTGTCCCGCGAAAGGAGTTCCTGCGCCTTCTTGCGCGCGGCCGGAGACCCCGAACGCCAGGCGTCGAGAATGGCTTTCTCCCGCCCCTTCGCGTCAAGCGGCTTGACCACATGGCTCCAGAACACGTTGCCGGCGGTGCCCGCCTCTTCGTCCTTGATGGCACGGAACCAGGTCTTGATCTCCGCCTCGATCGCGGGGGATGCCATCGCCCCGAACGCCTTCCAGGCGGCCTTGCGCGCCGCCGCGTCCGGCGACGCGATGAACGCCTTCCACTTCGGCAGGAACTTCAGCTCCGCGCGCTTCCCGACAATGGTGAATAACCCCGAATCGTTCGCCGCGAGAGCGAAGATTCTCTCTCCCGCGCCGGGCAGACCCTCCAACGCACCTTCCGCTGCCTTGCCCGCGGCTCCGCCGCGTTTGCGCGCTTCGTTCAGCACGTCCACGTCCGCGGCACACCCCAAACGCCCCAACGCGGCACACGCGGCTACGGCGACATCTTCATCGGAATCATTCACAAGCGCAGCCACGGTTTTCGCGAACTGCTTCGCGCCGTCTTGCGCAAGTCGGGCGAGAATCGCGCATTTGATCTTGGGCGGACGGCCTTCCATCACTTTCACGAACGCCTCGGACGGAATCGCCAGCCCGCGTCCAAACGCAGCCTGGCGTACCTTCCCCGACGGATCGTCCAACACGTCCGCGAGAACCGACGCGTCGGCGGCGAGCAGGACGCGCGCCGCGTTCGCGCGAAGCATCTCCGTGAGGTCGCGCCGCGCGAAAATCTTCCGCGCCGTCGCGGCGACTGACTTCGCACCCTTTTCCTCGGCTTCGCGCGCAAGCGCCGCCCCGAGCAGAAACTCCTGTTCCTGGCGCTTCCGCCAGTCCGAACCAACAACCGATCGATCCAAGACCACCGCCGCAAGTTCCGCCAACTTGGGAGGGTCGCGCTTTAGCGCGACCGCACGAGGCGCATCATCCGCCTTAAGCGATCCCATCGCGTAGGCGAGGCCTGCGAAGATATGCGCCCGCGTGTCCTCCGCGTCCCACGCGCGACGGTCGTGCGCGAACGAAGTGTAGAACACGCGCCCGTTGCCGTAACGGCGGATCCACGAAACGGCGAAATCCTTGTCCGCGCGCTTCTGCCCCTTCCGTTCGGCGGTGACGGGGTCGGAGAGGTCGAGCGAGATGAGGACATGCAGCTTCGCGCGGTCGTAGAACGGCGAGGCCTGCTGGTATATCTCGTCGCCGCGCTTGAATTTGCCGTCGGCAAAACCCTTGAACGGCGCGGTGATCGGGCTGTCGCGGTCCTCCACCTTGAACGCCCACGTTCCGCCCGATCCCCATGGGTGGCCGTCGAACCGGCCGCCCACGAGGTGGGCGCAGTCGGGCGCGTCGTAGAAGTTGTCCGCGCCCGCGTGGATCACGCAGAGGCCGCCGCCCCAGCGCACGTAGGAGCAGATCGAGGGGGCGACGGACGGATGGTCCTTCGTCTTCAGGTGCGTCGTGTTGTTCAGGACGAGCGCGGCGTACTTGACGAGATTGCCGATCTCGAGCGCGGCGTAGTCGTCGGAGAAGTCGACGGCGAACGCGCCCTTCTCCGCCTCCGCCGCCATCATCTCCTTGCACGCCGCGACGGACGCCTTGTGGTTGAAGCCCTCGATGCGGCTGAACACCAGCACTTTCTTCTTCTCGACTGCAACGGGCGAGACATCCGTTGCCCCAGTCGGGAGGGCCGCGCTTACTGCCGCCGCCAGCGCGAACGCGGTGGCGGACAGCACGGTTCTTCTGAGGAATCTCATTTGCGGGTCTCTCGGAAGAATCAGACCTTGCACATCTGGCGGATGGCGGCGAGGTCAGCCTCGCCCTGCGTGAGCCCCTTCTTCGCGGGCTTGATGCGCGAGGCGAGCTCCACGCACACATCCACGGCCTCGGAGCTCTGGCGGATGAAGCGGCGCATACGGTCGATCGCGCCCTCCTTCGTCGTGGCGCCGTCGCAGCGGAGCATGTGGCAGTCGAACTCGATGATGCCCTTCCAGCCGCAGTCGGCGAGCGTGCGGAACATCCACACCGTCTCCTTCAGGCCCTCGGGGCCCACGAGCGGCGGGAAGTCGTCGTCGAACTGGCCCTTCATCTGCGAGCCGAAGTGCAGGAACTTCAGCTTCTTGCAGGCGATCAGGTAGGAGACCGTCAGCACCGAATTAATGAGGCACATGCCCTCGTGCTGGAGCAGCTCGGGGTTGACGCCCCAGAAGTCGGGCTTCTTCAGGCGCGTCATGATGAAGCCGACGGAATGTCCGCTCGTCGGCAGGAACATGGCCCCGCGCGGCTCGTTCGGCTTCGGCTCCACGGTACCGCCAATGTAGTTCTTGAGGCCCTTCGCCGCGATGTAGTCCGTCACGTGGTTGAGGCCCTGCGCGAGCCAGTCGTAGCAGTGCTTGAAGTCGCACGCGGGATAGCTCTCGAACCCGTCGCGCGCCACCCAGTAGACGTAGTGCTTCGCGCCGAGGAACGTGCCGATGCGGAGCGTGCGCTCAACCTTCTTCGCCGCGAGCGCGCGGATCTTCGGGTCGGGATTGCAGAGACCGCCCTGTCTGAACATCGGATGACCGTGGAGCGAGCAGATCGAGGCGTTCACCTTCACGCCCGCCTTGCGGAGAATCTTGCGGATCGCGACGAGTTTCGCGTAGGCTGCGCTCTTCGGGTCGAGGTCGTCCTCGGGATGCTCCGGATCCCACGGCACGAGGTCGTCGTCGTGGTAGCTCGTCATCTCGATGAGCCCTTCCGTCTTGGCGTCCGCGATGATCTGCGCGACTTCAAGCGAGTCGAGCTTCGGCTGCACGGGCCCGCCGAACGGATCGGCGAGGGGGTTGCCGACGCACCAGAACGGCATCGAACGGGCGTTTACACACAGTTTGTCGTACATGTTCATTCCTTCTTTGTTCGTGTTGCTAAGTTGTTTGCCGGCTGTTGACGGACGGCACTTCTCAAAAACGCTGCAAGTTTATCATGTTTTCGCGCGCCCCGCAACCGCCAGACCATACTTAATTCCCGCCTCGAGGCCGCGCAGCTCGGACAGTCCGATCAGCCGCCCGCCGTACGAATAGCCGTAGTAGCACGTGCGGTCCTTGTCGATGTCAAGCATCCGCCCGTGGTCGGGACGCATCACGATTTCCTTTCCGCGGCGCCGCTCCTCCTTCAGGAGTTCAAGCATCAGCGCGGGCATGTTCGTATTCCCGAAGAGATGCGAGTCGCTTTCGCGGAACACCCCTGGCTCGGAATGGATCAGGTTGCGGAAATGGCAGAAGTGGATGCGGTCGTGGAACTCGCGGAAGATCTTCACGGCGTCATTCTTCAGGTTCGCGCCGAGCGATCCCGTGCAGAGCGTCACGCCCACATGCCGCGACGGACACGCCCGCACCATCGCGCGGATGTCCGCCGCCGAGGAAAGGATGCGCGGCAGTCCGAAGATCGGAAACGGCGGATCGTCCGGATGAATCGCCATGTCGATGCCCGTCTCCTCCAAGACGGGCGTAATCTCGTTGAGGAAGTCGTAGAGGTGCTGCTTGAGCTGACGCCCGCCGAGGCCGGCGTAGGCGGCGAGCTCGCGGCGCAGGCCCTCGGGCGTGGCGTCGTCCGTCGTGCCGGGCAGGCCGAGCAGAAGCGCGTGTACGATGCGATTGCGGTCTTTCGCGGAAGCCTTCGCCCACGCCCTCTTCGCCCGCGCGCGGGTGGTGGCGTCGTAGTCCCTCTCCAGCCCTGGACGCTTCAGCACGAACATCTCAAACGCGCAGACCTCGTACTGGTCGTAGGCAAGCGTGACGGAACCGTCCGGCAGGACCACGTGGAGGTCCGTCCGCGCCCAGTCGTGCACCGGCATGAAGTTGTAGCACACCGTCTTCACGCCGTACTTCGCGAGACTGCGGAGGTTCCGCTTGTAGTTCTCGATGTAGCGGCGGAAGTCGCCCGTGCGTTTCTTGACGTCCTCGTGCACAGGCACGGACTCCACCACGCTCCACGTCATGCCCGCCCGGCGCACAGCCTTGGCGCAAGCTTCGATCTCGCGGAGCGGCCACACGTCGCCGGGCTTGCGGTTGTAGAACGACGTCACCACGTCCGTCACGCCCGCCTGGCGGATTTCCCGGAGGGAAATCGCGTCAGACGGCCCGAACCATCTCCAGCCAGCCTTCATCAGAACACCGTCACCTCGTAGTCGAGCGTGAACTTTTCGCCGGGGGCGAGCTCAAGCGGCTTGTCGTAGATCGGCACCGGGTTGACGTAGCGGTGGTCTGCCCACGTGTAGATTCGCTCCGTCTCGAGCGGCGCAAGCACCTTCATCTCTACGCCGTGCCCGGTTTTCGGATCAACGTAGCGGACTGCCGTCAGTTCCTTCGCGCCGCCCACGTTCTTCGTCTGGTCAGGTTCACCGCCTACGCCCGACATCTTGAACTCGCGCATGAACATCGCCATGCGAAGCGAGAAACCGCCGTAGCCGACCGGGCGGCGGCAGTCGAGCGTCACGTTGTCCCGCGCCGTAAAGACATGCGTGGAGCGGATCTTGTAGCAGCCCTTCGCGTCGGGTTCCGAGAACTTGACCGTGCGCTCCTCCTCAAGCAGCACCTTTCCCGGCTCGGCGCGCGGACCGTACCACATCGAGAGCTTCACGTTGCACGCGCCGCCCTTCGGCGCGATCTTGAAGTCCTTCACCACCGTCATGCCGTCCGGGAAGAGGTTGCCGCCGGCCGGCTTGCGCGGCTCCCAGTAGTTGAGGCCGTTGACGTACTTCCAGCAGAACCAGAGGCCGAGGTGCCACGGATGGTCCGCGGGGCGCGCGTCCGTGAAGCAGCGCCCGTCCGGCAGGCACAGCGGATGCACGAACGGCTTGTTCTCGCGGTTCGCGACATTGAACTTCCAGACCGTCTTGCCGTCCTTCACGCACTCGACGCCTTCGATGGTTTTGCGTACGGTCGCGCCGACGGGCATCGCGTCAACCTTGTCCGGTCTCCCGCCCATCGCCCACTTCGCCGCCTCGAGGAGGTGCAGCTGCCATTCCATCTTGCCCCAGTCCTTCTCGTTGTGCCCCAGCGCGGTATAGTAGATGCGGCCCTTGCCGTACGTCTTGCACCATTCGAGGACGTGTCCGCCGATCTTCGGGCAGCCCCACTTGTCGGTCTTGCGGCTCTCCTCCAGCACGTCGTTCCAGTCGAGGACGAGCAGCGGACGCACGTGCTCCTCGTCGGGATGGTTGAGGTATATCTCGTCGTCCGCCCACACATAGTCCTTCGGCAGAC
>JAFRNO010000578.1 GCA_017430155.1 Kiritimatiellia bacterium
ATGTATCCCGGCGACACGCGCGTCGTGATGCTGATCGCGAACGCGCTGCGCGGCGACGCGCGCCTCACGCGGTTCGGCATCGGCCACTTTGACTACGCGCGCCGTGAGAACGGCCTCGTGCCGATGAACAGTCCGTGCTACCTCGTGCAGGACTCCTCGACGTACTCGATGTGCTGGGTGGCGATGCTGGGCGACTACGCGCTCTGGAACGGCGGAAAGGATTTCCTGAAGGCGCGCCTCCCCGGCATGCGCCATACGCTCCACCTGCTCCTAAACTACACGAACGGCGAGGGGCTGCTGGAAAACCTGCCGGGGTGGAGCTTCCAGGACTGGGTGGAGGGCTGGGACTTCTTCGGGAACGCGCCCGACGGGCGTCTCGGCCTCAGCGCGGTGAACAACCTGCTCTGCGTGTACGCGCTCGACAGCGCGATCCGCGTGGAGGAGTACGCGGGCGACAAGCTCATGGCGGACTACTGGCGCGCGCGCAAGAAGGCACTGGCTGAGGCCGTCGTATCCACGTTCTGGGACGATCGGCGCGGGATGGTCGCCGATACCGCAGCCCACGACCGCTTCAGCGAACACGCGCAGTGCCTCGCGCTGCTGTCGAACGTCCTTCCGCCCGACCGCGCGCGGCGCGCGCTGGACGGCCTGCTGGAGAGTACGGACCTCGCCCGCACGACCGTCTACTTCTCGCACTACCTCTTCGACGTGTACGTGAAGTACGGACACGCCGACCGCTTCCTCAAGCGGCTCGACCTCTGGCGGGGCTACGTGAAGATGGGTCTCAAGACGCCCCTGGAGGCGCCGGGCGTGCGCGCGCGCAGCGACTGCCATGCGTGGGGCTCGCATCCGATCTACCATCTGCTGACAGGCGTGGCCGGCATCAAGCCCGCGGCGAACGGCTTCACGGCCGTGCGCATCGCGCCGCAGCCGGGCGGACTCAAATGGCTCAAAGCGACCACGCCCACGCCCAAAGGCGACATTGTCCTCGACCTGCAGTTCAAGGACAATGCCGTTTCGGGCTCGGTGACACTACCCGACGCCCTCCCCGGCACATTTGTCTGGCAAGGCACCGAACGCCCCCTCCACGCCGGCCTCAACACGTTCCGCTGAGAATCCCATAATTTTTCTTTCAAGCTCGTCACGACGGGCAGAAATCGTGTAAAATATCGGCATGAAAAACAAGACTCTATCGTTTGTCCTCGCGGGCATACTGGTTGCGCCGCTCGTCGCGGCGGAGAATGACCCGAGCTACCAGCCGCCGAAGAGCCAGGCGCGCGCGGAAATCAAATGGGTGAAGCCCATTTGCGTGGAGAAGGACCGCTACATCGGCTGGCCGACCGTCTGCCGCCTCGCGAACGGCGACGTCATGGCCGTGTTCTCTGGCGACCGCGACTCGCACATCTGTCCATGGGGCAAGGTGCAGATGATCCGCTCCACCGATGACGGCGAGACGTGGTCTGCGCCTGTGACGATCGCGAACGGCCCGATCGACGACCGCGACGCCGGCATCGTGCAGCTGCCGGACGGCGAGATCCTCGTCACCTACTTCACGTCCGTCGCCTACCGCGCGCCGTACATCATGAAAAAGCACCCCGACTACGTCCGCCACGACGAGAAGATCTCGGACGAGGTGCGCGACGCCGCGCTCGGCAACTGGGCGGTCCGTTCACGCGACAACGGCAAGACCTGGTCGAAGCCGGAAAAGCTGGCGCTCAAGGGACAGACCCCGCACGGCCCCATCCTGCTGAAGGACGGTTCGCTCTTCCAGATCGGGCGCTCGTTCACGAAATCCCGCGTCGGCACGGCACCGAAGGGTCGCACGCTCATCTCGGCCGAACGTTCCACGGACGGCGGGCGGACGTGGCAGATGCTCTGCCCCGAAATCCCGGACATGAACGGCGAGAACGCGAAATCCCACATGTTCCATGAGCCGCACGCCGTGGAGCTCGCGGACGGCACGCTCGTGGGCATGGTGCGCTACCACGGCGACGACGGCGGGAACGGGCTTGCGAAGCACGGCAACGGCTACATGCGCGCGACGGTCTCCAAGGACGGCGGCAAGACGTGGACGCCGATGGCGAAGACGGACATGCTCGGTCTGCCGCCGCATCTGATCCGCCTCGCGGACGGAAAAATCGTGTGCGTCTACGGCCGCCGCCTCGCGAACCCCGGGTTCGGCGAGTTCGCGACGATCTCTGACGACGGCGGCGTCACCTGGGATTCCGCCCACGAAATCTCGCTTGCGCCGAGTCATACCGGCGACCTCGGCTACCCCGCCTCGTGCATCCTTGCGAACGGCGACATTTTGACGGTGTTCTACCAGCAGCCAACGCTCGGCGCGAAACCCTGCCTGATGGCGACGCGGTGGAAGGCCAAGTAAATACAAATACCACACACGGCAAGGCGTTTTTTTGGTATAATTCACGTCATGGAGAAAACAAGGCCCATACTCTACGGTGTCGCTGACTACGCCGAAATTCGCAAGGCGAACGCCTGGTTCGTGGATCGTACTGCGAAGATTCGCAATTTGGAGACAACCCGTTACGCGATGTTCCTCAGGCCGCGTCGGTTCGGCAAGTCGCTGCTCGTATCAATGTTGGAGTACTATTACGACATCGCGTTTGCCGACAGTTTCGCGAAGCTGTTCGGCGGCACGGACATCGGCGAGAATCCGACGGAGGAGCACGGTAGATACCTGGTTCTCAAGTTCGATTTTTCTGCCGTGTCAAAGAACGTCCATGCCGTTCAGGAGGACTTCAACGCCTATTCGGGGCTTTGCTGTGACACGTTTGCGAGGAAATACGCGGCGGAGCTTCCGGATGGACTTGCCGACCGGGTGCTTGACGCGTCTGGCGTGACCATGAAGCTGAACGAAATCTTCCTGGGCATGAGATCCAGTCCGCGCAAGCTGTACGTCATCATCGACGAGTACGACAACTTTACCAACACGATCCTCGCGGAGAACGGGCAGAAGGCATACGACGACCTCTGTCACGGCGACGACTTCTTCAAGCAGTTCTTCACAATCCTCAAGACCGCGACAAGTGGTGCGAACGCCCCCGTGACGCGCCTGTTCATCACCGGGGTGTCGCCCGTGACGATGGACGACGTGACGAGCGGCTTCAACATCGGCACGAACATCTCGCTCGATTCCGTGTTCGCTGATTTCACGGGGTTCCGCCACGACGATCTCCGCACGATGGTAGACTACTATGCACCGATCTGCGGGTTCGATGCCGACAAGGCGTATGATGCTGCGCTCACCTGGTTCGACAACTACCGGTTCGGTTCGGCGGACGCGCCTTCCCTCGCGAACACGACGCTTGTTCTCAACTTCTTCGACAAGCTCGTTCGGGTAAGGGACTGGCCCGACAACATGATCGACGCCAACCTGCGCACCGACTACGCGAAGATTCGCCACCTCGTGACGGTTGATCGTCGGCTCAACGGCAATTTCCACGTTCTTGAGAAGCTGATTGCCGGCGGTTCGCTTGAAGAACCGCTGATTGAATCGTTTCAGGCCCGGGAACTTTCGAGGAAGGAGAACTTCACCTCGCTCCTTTATTGGCTCGGCATCACGACGATCACCGGCAAGAAATTCGGCAAGACGGTGTTCGGCATCCCCAATGAGACGTTGAAAGAACTTGCCGCGAAGATGATTCCTGCCGCGTACTCCGATGTCCACAAGATCGACGAGCGCGTGTTTGACATCAACGACGGGCTCTGCGATTTCGCCGAGAAGGGCGAATGGCGGGGATTCGTAGACATCCTTTCAGCAATTGTGAAGGAGAACTTCGCAGTCCGTGATTCGGTAGAGGGCGAGAAAGTGGTGCAATCGACCATCGTCGCGCTCCTCACGGCATCTGGTGGCCCGTACTTCGTCACGCACGAGCGCGAGGCGGGCGGCGGGTTCTACGACATCGCCCTTGCGCCGCAGCTTGCGCGCTGGCCGGACATCGCCCACGCCGCGCTGATCGAGATGAAGTACGTGAAGGCGGGCGAGCCCGCGCCCACGCCGGACGCCCTTGCGAAGATCAAGTCCGATGCCATCGACCAGCTTGACCAGTACTCCTCCGATCCCGTCCTAGCTCAAGCTTGGCACCTCAAGACTGGGACAACGGGCATCCCCCCCGTTGCCGTCAACACGGTCACCCTCCATCGCTTCGTTCTCGTGTTCCACGGCGGTGACGCGATTCTTGCCGAAGAGGTCTGATAATCGACCCGCATTCCGCGCGCCGGGCGTTCCCGCGAGGCGCAAGAATGATGTGAAATAGCGATATGATGCACAATCCCGATCCTATTGTTTACATTGATGGCAAGGAACGGCGGACGCTTGACCTGCGTCCGGACGGCGTGGCGTGCATTCCCGTTCTGGGGCTGAGCAACTTCCAGTCCGCGCGGACGGGAACGGAGGAGCATGTGCATCCCGGTTGCGTGGAGATCTCGCTCTGCGTGCGTGGCAACCTGATGTTCGAGTCGTTCGGCACGTGCTATCCGTTCCTGCCGGGAACGGTATTCGTGTCCCAGCCGACGGAGCCGCACCGGATGCGCCACAACCCGAAGGGACTGATGCTCTACAGGATCCTTTTCAAGGTTCCGGACGAAGGGGAGGCCGTGCTGGGACTTCCGCAGGACGAGAGTCGATGGCTCGTGCGACAGATGACGCATTTCCCCTTGCGGCTTTTTCCCGCCACGGAACGCGTGAAGTCTGCCTTCGAGCGGCTGTTCGATGTCTACGACACGGCAGGGCGCCGTTCCGCTGCACGTCGGCTCAAGATGCGCTCAGCCGCGCTCGAGCTTCTGCTCTCGCTCGTGGAGGCGCCGCACGCGCCGGCCTCGCCGAAGGGCCGGCGCAATTCCAAGGTGGAAGCGCTGGTGGAGCGGATTCGTGCTCGCCCCGAAGACGACTATCCGCTCGAGGCGATGGCGCGTGAGGCGGCGCTTTCAACAGTCGCGCTCAACGAGGCGTTCAAGCGCGCGACGGGGCTGCCGCCGCATGCTTTCCTGCTCGACTGCCGCCTGAAGAGGGGTTGCGAGCTGCTGCGTGCGGGCGAGTCCGTCGGCGCGGTTGCGAAACGCCTCGGCTTTTCGTCACCCCGCCACTTCGCGACGGCGCTCAAGCGCGCGACAGGCCGTTCCCCGCGTGACCTCCGGGCCTGAGCCGATTGGGTGACTTCCCAGAGTAAATGCGACTAAATCTGTGCTTTGATGGC
>JAFRNO010000579.1 GCA_017430155.1 Kiritimatiellia bacterium
CAGGCGCGTACTTTCTCAAGTGGATGCGCAGCGGCGACGACGGCGACACGGAGAACGGCCGCGAGCCCCTCACGGGCAAGCCGTTCGTGTACAAGACCAGCATCGCGAAGCCGGGGTTCGTGCGCCTCTACGCCGAAGTCGTCGACGCGGCCGGCCGACCGTTCACGAAGCAACCCAAGAAGTTCACCGGCGATCCGAATACGCCCGAGGGACGACGCGCCTTGAAAAAATTCAAGAAGGCGAAGAGAAAGATCTTCTTCGACGGCGGCGCGGGGGCGGACATCGACACGCTTCGCCAAGGCGCGCCCGAGCCCGCGGACTTCGACGCGTTCTGGACGCGGCAGAAGGAGGAGCTCGCCAAGGTGCCGTTCAACGCGAAGCGCGTGGAGGTGCCGTGCGGCAATCCCAACGTCCGGGTCTACGCGGTGTCGGTCGACTGCACGGGCGGAATGCCCGTGACCGGCTACCTCTCGATCCCCAAGGCCACCGAAAAAGGGAAGAAGTACGCCATCCATATCGGGGTACCTGGCTACGGCGTGGGCGAGCAGTTCGCGCCGCGGCATCCCGGTGCGGACGCGATCGGGTTCAAGATCAACGCCCACGGATTTCTCCTGCGCGAGTTCGGCGGGACGGACGAATACTACCGGACCTACGGCGACAAGATCAAGTCGAACGGCTACACCTACGCCTTCGATCCGCAACAGAACTCCAATCCCGAAACATCGTACTTCCGCGGCATGATCCTGCGCCTCTTCCGCGCCATCGAGTACACGAAGTCCCTCCCCGAATGGGACGGCAAGAACCTGTACGTCAGCGGCGGCAGCCAGGGCGGCGCGTTCGCGATCTGGGGCGCCGGTTGCGGCAAGGGCGTGACGCGCGTCGCCAGCACCGTGACCGGATTCTGCGACGTTGGCGCAGAACTCGTCGGACGCCTGCGCGGCGACTGGCCGAAGATCAAGTACGTCGAGGCGCTCGGCTACTTCGACCCCGTGAACTTCGCGAAGCGCGTTCCCGCCACCTGCCGCGTCGACATCCCGCGGGCGGGGCTCGGCGACTACACGTGCCAGCCCTCGGGCATCGCGATCCTCTGGAACAACCTCAAGTGCCCGAAGACGATTCTCTGGATGCAGGGCTCAGAGCACGGCTACATCCCGCCGGAATACGAAGGCCGCGACACCATCCGCCGCCACCGCGCCGAGAAGTAATCACCCGACTCGCTCCCTTACGGGCGGGGGAAGGTCTGACTGAAGGTACCGGGGCCGAGGGTGATCGGCTGCCGGCCCGGCACCACGAGGCGGCAGGCCGTGCCCTTCGGCACGTCCACGTGGATCGCGAACTCGCCCTTCGCGTTCTTCAGCCAGCTTGCGCCGATGTTGCCGTGCGGCGTGGGAACGCGTCCCGACGCCCAGCTGAGGCGCGACGTGACGGGGATGCGGTAGGTGAAAGTCTTGAAGCCGGGCTCGGCCGGCTCGATGCCGAGGATGTAGTTCGTGAAGAGTCCGGCGATGGCCGTGTCGGGATGGGCCTCGTCGCCCCAGCCCTTGCGGATCAAGCCCATGCACTCGCTCGTGAGGCGCATGCCCTTCCAGTCGGGGTCGAGGACCTTCCGCCAGCCGTGCGCGTCGATCACCGCGAGCGCGGCGTCCGTTGCGCCGTACTCGAACTTGCCGCGCGCGGCGAGCGCCTGGAACTTGCCGTGGTTGATGCGCACGAGGTGCGGCATGATGCGCTCCGCTTCGTTGCGCGTGACGAACCGCGCCGACAGCGCGAGCGCGCACGCCTCGAAGCCCAACCGACCGTCTTCCGCCGAGAGACGGAAATAGCCTTCCTTGTCGTTCCAGAACGTCGCGCGGATCGATTCCGAAAGCTGTGCGGCTGCCGCCGTCCAGCGCGACGCGTCGTCGGACTTGCCCAGCTCGCGCGCCATCTGCGCGGCGTCGATATACGTCTTCCAGAGGAGGACGTTCATGAACGAACGGTGGTGGAGGGACGTGCCGCCGAACACGAGTCCAGCCGCGTGCTTGCAGGTTTCCTTCCGCTGCTCAAAGATGCCCGTCTTCGGGTTCTGGTAACGCGCAAGATACGCCATCAAGTTCTGCACCACGGGATAGATTTTTTGCAGGAGGGCCTTGTCGCCGGTGTAGAAGTAGGTGTCCCACGCAACCGGCACGAGCCATGCGGCGAACTCGTCAGAGCCGAACGGGCCCCACTCGCCCGCCTTGGGCACGGCCTGATCAGGCCACGGCGAGGCCTGCACGTAGCCCTCCGGCGTGTGGTTCGCCGCGAGCATCTCCACCGATCCCTTTAGGTACGGCGCCTCGGGTTTGAAGCCCACGAAGAAGCTGCGCTGCGCCCACCAGAGGTCGCCGCTCCACACGAGGCGGTCGCGCTTCGCGCCGTCCGCGAGGTAGGGCAGCGTCGTCACCGGCTTCGGACCCCACACGGAATCGTACGACGGAATGGCAGAAATTTCGCACGTGCGCACGCTCGCCTCCCAGATCTCCGCGAGCTGACGGTCTGCGCAGTCGAACGTGCCCGCGCGCTCGCCGACCGAATGGACGCGGTCGTTCGCGAACGCGAAGGACGCAAGCGAGACCGGCTTCGACGCGCCGTCGAGACGAAGGCGCACGTAGCGCACGAGACCCTGCAGGAGCGGGGCGCGGTAGACCGCATTCGAGGCGAGCAGATAGCTTTCGTAGCGGTCGATGTTCGCGGGGAGGATCGGCAGGTCGATGTCGGGGCCGAGGTAGCGCGCGGCCGTCTCGCGCCAGAAGTCGCCCTTGGGTCCGAGTCCGTCCGGATGGCACGCGTAGGAGATGCGCAGCGTGGCGGCGGGGTCGTTCGCGGCCACGCGGAAGACGGGATAGCCGCCCACGCCGGCGCCGCCGTAGTCGAGCTTCACGTCCGCGCCCGGCGCGAGCGTGAGCGCGGGCAGCTCGGTGACGACGAGCGCCCAGTCCGCCGCGTCGGGCTTCGCGGGCAATTCGAGGTTGCCGCGGTCGTCGGAGACGAACGTGACGTCCTCATCCTTCCACTCGCCCGTGCGCGTGTTGTACCAGCGCGCGGAGTGGAAGCGGTCGGGCGTGAGGCCGTGGACCGTACCCGTGAGACGGTTCGTGCCGTAGAAGTAGAACACGGCGCGGTTCGGGTTCGCGAGCATGGCGAACACGTAGGCGATGCCGTGTGCGGGGGCGCGCGCCGTGCCAGAGCGCGGGGTGAAGCGTGCGGCGTCGCCGAAGCCGGGCTTGAGGTTCCACCAGTCGAAGGAGGTGAAGAACTTCTTGAAGTGCGCCATCTGGTAGGCGCTGGGGAACTCCACGGATTGACACCATGGCACCTGCTTGTCCTCGGGCGTGATCTTGTCTACGCCGTCGTGGCTCGCCCGCTTCACATCGTACGTGCTCAGATAGAGCCAAATGTCGATCGCGCCGTAGCCGTAACCGAAGAGTCCGCAGAGGAACGAGATGTATCCCTGCGCACGTGCGCCGAAGTCCTTTGTCCAGAGGTAACAGTAGCGTCCCTCGTAGTTGACCGCCGGACGCGGATCGGCCCAGTAGTCGCGCGCGGCGGCGCAGTCGGGCGACGCGGTAAGCGACGGCGACCACTGCACGCCCCACCACGTGTGGCCCGTGCGCGCGGCGACGGCCGCATCCGCGACCGCGGAGCGTCCGCCGAACTTCTCCGGCCCGCCCTTCTCCGTGCCGCGTCCCGTCACGGTCGTGTGCTTCGTGTTCTCCTGGTGCGCCGTGAGCGGATGGCGGTAGGCGTCCGCACGGTGGAGGCACTCCGCCACGACCACCCACGGATTGTTGGTGGCGCAATAGAAGTTGTGCCCGCCGCGACGCTCGTGGTAGAAGTCGTTGTCGACCTCCTGCGCGAGCGTCCACATCACGGGATACGCGCCGAAGCGCGCCACCCAGTAGCGCGCGAGGCGGTCGATCGCGGCGGGGTCGTCGGCGAGCTTCTGGTTCATCTGGGACGCAA
>JAFRNO010000580.1 GCA_017430155.1 Kiritimatiellia bacterium
GCCGCCGGAAATCGTGAGGCGTTGCTGCTTGCTCTTGTAGTTGGCCGAGGACCCACGCCCGATGAGCGCCGCGTAGTTGAACGCCGTGTCGCCTGAAAGCTGCGTCCAGCTGCCGCTGCGAAAATAGAACCAGGAGTTCCCCGTGATGTCGGCGCCGTCGACGACGACATGCGTGTCCTGCAGGTGGATGAGCTGCTTGTTGCGGCTGTTGTTCGCCGCGTCCGTCCCCCCGAGGGAGTCGCCGACGGAGAGCGTGACGACGGGCGGGACGTCGGCGGCCATGCTCGTGTCGGTATCCTTGGACCCGAACGAGAACATGCCGTTGTTCGCAAACGCGCGGGAGGCGATGACGTCCGCGAACGACACGGTTCCCGTGCCGTCCGCCTGGAAAAGAAAATACGTGTCGGGCAGCATGCTCGGCGCCTGCGCGAAACGCGCGCCCCGCATCGCCCAGATGTACGCCTTCCCGCTGGTGAGCACGCCGCCGGTCGGCTCGACGTCGCCGGAGAAGAGTGTGTTGTACGCTTCGGGCGCGTAGAGCGTGAGCGGCCCCGTGCCCGTGACGGAGCCGTTCACGCACAGCGCCTTGTTCGTCGTGAGCGTCCACGTCTGCGCGGCGGCGAGGACGATGTCCGGCAGGTAGGTGCGGTGGTAGGCGTCGTTCTGCGTGAAGCACGTGATGCCGTCCGCGCCGAGCGTGAGCGGCCCGCCGGCGAACGTCACGGCGCTCACGATGTTCGTGCGGACCATTCCGAGCCACGCGGCGTTGGCGGGGATCGTGAGCGTGCTCGGCAGCGTGCCGTCGAATACGGCCACGTCGTCCGCGCCGGGCGCGACGCCGCCGTCCCACGCCGCGCCGTCCGAAAGGTCCGTCACGCCGGAGTTGTTGAGGTAGGTGATGGACGCGCCCCGCGCCGGGAAGGCCGCGACTGCCGCGGCCACCCAAGCCGCCACAGCCATCATTTTGATAAAGTGCACCTGCTTTTTCATGTAAGTAACATTCCTCTCCCAATGGAAATTACGCGCATTTTACCATTTAAATCTCATATCTGTCAATTCTCGGCACTCATCTGAAAATCACGGCCGTGCCGTTGGAGTAGACGAGCTTGGCCTTCGTGCCGACAACGACAAGACGCCACTTGAAGTTCGGCAGCTCCGCGTCTGAGAATGCGCCCGTAAAACTCGGCGCCGTGGCGACGGTGTAGATCTTCGTCTCGTCGAGCGAAGAGCCCTCGCCCAGCGCGAACGAGAGATGCGAGAGGTCGAGCGCGCCCGTCGACGACAGGCAGTCGCACGTGCCGTCCGCCGCTGCGTCGACGACGAGCGTGCCAGACGTGAGCGACGTACCGTCCACCGTGAGCGTGCCGATCGTCCCTTCGCCGCCCGGCAGGATCGGACCCGCCACGGCGAGCGTACCGCCCTTCACCGTGCCCGCGCCCTCCAGCCGCTCCGCCGCCTGCGACGCGCCGTTCAAGTCAAGCGTCGCTCCGCTGGCCACGGACAGCCCCGTCGCGGGCAACGTCGCGCCCGAAGCGAGCTTCAGCGCGCCGCCGTCCACCGCCGTGTCCGCCTTGTACGTGCTCGCGCCCGTGAGCGTGAGCATACCCGTTCCCCTCTTGTGGAACGCGAAACGGTACGCGGGTCCGTTCGTGGCGCTCGCCGCGAGCTGCGCCTCCGTCAGCGCGCGGTGGTGGATGCGGATGTCGTGGTATTCGGCGTTCGGGTCGTTGTCGGCGTCGTACGACGAATGCCCCAGCCAGCAGCCACTGTCAAAGCGCATGTTCTGGAACTTCCATCCGACGGCGGAGGTGTAGACGAGCTCGTCGATGAGCGCGCCCGTCGCGGGGTCGTGCAGCGCGGCGCGGCAGATCCAGCGTCCGTCCGGCCGCGGGTCGAACGTAGCCGCCACGTGGTACATGCGGTTCATCTGCATCACGTGCGTGGCGGTGATTTCGCCGACAAACCCGACCCTGAACCGCCACGGATTCGTCGCCGACCCGACGTTGGCGGAGATGAAGAAGTTCGTGTTCGCGCCCTCGCCCCTCGAGTAGCCGCACTCCACGAGACGCGCCCACTTGGAATACGCCCTCAGCGTCACCCACATCTCAATCGTCGCGCCGCGCCCGTCCTTCGGGAAAATGTCCGTGCCCAGGTTGACCTGGCTGGAGCCGTTCGCGCCGCCGGTCAGGCGAATCGCGCCGTTCGTCCACGTCACGTTGCCCACCGTCGTCGCGTCGGAGCTACCGAGCGAATCGGCGAGCGATTCCCCGTCAAACGTCCAGCGGTGCGCCAGCGTCTCGGAAACCTCGTTCGCGTTCGCAGCGGCCAGGAGCGGCTTGGCGAACGTGAAGTCGCCCTTCCCGTCCGTGTCGAACGTGCCGCCGTAGGGCGTGACCGTGGCGCGGGCGAGGTCGCTCGCGATGAACGCCGAGGCGGCGCTCGCGTCGTACGCCTTCACCGTGCCGCCGTTGAAGACGAGCGAACCCGCGCCGCTTCCGCCGTAGAACTTGCGCGTCGTCACGGTGCCGTCCGGCGAGACGAGGAACGCGCCCATGGAGCCCGCGTTCTGCCCGATCCGCACGCCGGCCGTCGCCCGGCCGGAGAACACGCCGCCGTTCGCCACGGAGACGACGCCCGTGCCGAGCTCGCCCACGATGACGTCCGAATAGCCGTCCCCGCGCCTGACGTACTCGCCGCCGTGAAGGTTGTAGAGGCCGTTGCCGGCCGCGTACCGCCCCACGCACGTATAGCCGTTCGCGCTGAACGTTCCGTTCATCTGGTTGAGCGTTCCCCTGTGCGTTCCCCCGATCTGGAAGTTGATACCGTCGCGCACGCGCAACGTGCCGCCGTAGAGGTTGAACACGGAGTCGGCGGAGGAGGAGATGGGCGTCTGCTCGTTGTTGTCTCCGCGCCTGCCGATGGCGGAATCGCTGTTGTCGCCGGCATTGGTGATCGCGAACATGCCGGAATACATGTTGACGAGGCCGCTGTTCTGGCGGAGGCACGACAAGCTGAACTGCGCGTCGTTCGTGATGACGAGCGTTCCCGTCTTTCCGGCCGTCGTAAAGCCAATGTTGAAGCGAAGCGGCGACGACCAGCGTCCGCCGTCGACGGTCAACATCGTGCCCGGATTTCCGTTGATGAAGTCCCAGGCGTCCGTGCCCCACTTGTCGCAGTCCTTGAACGTCGCGACGGCCAGGGCGCCGCCTCCGCCGAAATTGACGTCCTTGCGCGCGCGGAACGTGCAGTTGGAGAAATACTGCGACCCGCTGTACATCAACCAGCCGCGCAGGCCCTCGATGTCCACGCGCCCCTCCCGCCCCACGAACACGGCCGGGCCGTCGTAGTACTTGATGTCCGGCCCGTTTCCAGTGGGATACGTGTCCGTGATCCGGCCCGTGAGGTACATCGGCTTCTGATCCGACATCAGGCCGTTCTTGAGGATGAACGCCCGCGCGTTCAGAGCGAGGTCGTTCTCGAACGTAAGGGAATGGTGCCGCGACCAGCCGAGGTCGAACTCGGTGGGCGAGAAGCCGTCCTGGCCGTTCGTCAGCATCCGACCGTCGCCGCCGAGGTTCACCGTGAGGTCGGCGTCGAACGGCCTGAAGCCGGCCCAGCCGGTGATTCTGATCGCGCCCGCGCCGCTCGCGGCCACGGGCGCCGTGAAGGTGCTGCCGAACGGCACGAGCATGCCGGGGAACATGTTGCTCGAGCCGAAGAGGGTGATGTGCGTCGACGAAAGTCCGCTTGCCGCGTAGTCCGCCGCCACGAATCCGTTGGTGACGGCGAACTCGTCGCCGAACGTGTTGCCGTTCGGCAGCACCACCGCGCCGCGCCCCGTCTTCACCGTGCGCTTCGTCGTGCTGATGGGCGTTTCCAGCACCCATGCGCCGAGCGGCGCGTCGATCACGAGATCGTCGCCGGTGTCGTCAACGTAGGTCTGCAATGCGGACTGGACTTCCACTTTGAGAGTGCGCGCCATTTCGGTGCGGGCTTCTGCGCGTGCCATTTTGAGCGAATTGTTTTTGTTTGACATTTTGCCTGAGCCGACCGCATACAGTCCTGTCTCATCGC
>JAFRNO010000581.1 GCA_017430155.1 Kiritimatiellia bacterium
CCGCAACACGACCACCTCGCGGGAGATGGGCGGGAGCGCCATCACGGCCTGCCGGACGAGGCGTGCCTCGTCCGTATCCAGCGGTTCGCGCCCCTCGCCCCAGGCGGAGGCGGCGTCTTCGGGAATCTCTCCGGATTCCAAGACCGCGGCCTTCTTCTTCCTGCAGTCGGAACGGTAATTGTTGAGGAGGATGGAATAGAGCCAGCTGTAGAACGACGATTGTTCGCGATATTGGCCGATCTTCCTGACGGCGTAGGCGAACGTGCGAAACACCAGATCTTCGGCGAGGTTTCGGTCGCGGCACAGGAGAAACGCGGCAGTAAACATCCTGTCGCCGCACTCGGCGACAAGCCGCCGCGTGCCGCGTTCCTGGTCCGCGACAATTTCCTGCCAAATCTCCACTCGTAAACAGTAGACGCAGCATCTGCCTCAAAAGTTCACAAAAAAATTTTTCCTAGCCGTTCCGCACCATAATCGCAGATGGTGCCAAAACACCGAACGAATTTGACACCTCGGTGGTAAAACCAAGATCATTTCTTTCTTCTATCATCAATATATTGTGATAGAAGAAAAGTTTCATTGAAAAAATCTATTTTAGCTTTTCTTCTAATCCCCATTTCCTAGAATAGAAGAAAAATTGCACTTGATGGAATGGCAGAAGTGTGCGATAATATGCGCCGTCCGTTGAAGGAGGTGTTATGTTTATCGGCAGAGAGCGGGATTTGAAGGATCTTGAGGCGTTGTGGGGACGAGACCACGGCGTACTTGTGACATGCCGTGGTCGCCGCCGTATCGGCAAGTCCACGTTGATTGAGGAGTTTGCGTCTAGAAGTGCGGATGTATTCATCCGCATCGAGGGGTTGCCTCCACGGAAAGGCATGAACGATGCTGCCCAGCGCCGCCGGTTCTGCGAGAAGGTCGCCGAATATTCTGGACGCGATGTGATTCAGTCCGCAACGTGGTCGTTGGCATTTGCCCAGCTGGATGAACTGTTGACGTCTGGACGCAGGACGGTAGTGCTTCTGGACGAGATATCCTGGATGGGCGGATACAATCCCGATTTCGCCGGGTACCTGAAAGAGGCCTGGGACTGCAAGTTCCGCAAACATCCCAATCTGGTGTTCGTCCTGTGTGGCTCGGTGTCGGCATGGATTGCGGAGAACATCTTGGATTCGACTGGATTCGTCGGACGGGATTCGCTTGACATCGAACTGAAGGAGCTGTCGCCCCTGCACTGTCAGCAAATGCTCGGTCCGGCGGGTGAGCGGATGTCTGTCAGGGAGAAGATCGATTTGCTGTCGGTTGTCGGGGGCGTTCCGAAATACCTTGAGGACGTCCGACCAGAACTCTCCGTCGATGAAAACGTGCGCCGGATGTGTTTCATGCCGAGGGGGATCCTGTTCCGAGAATTCGACGAGACGTTCAACGGGGTGTTCGGGCGCAAGTCGCGGACACGCGGGCGAATCTTGAGACTCTTGATGTCCGGGCCGAAGTCGGCGGCGGAATTGGCGGAAATCGACGGCAAGACGCCAAACGGAAGCTACGCGAAGGCATTGAAGGATCTTCGGATTGCGGGGTATGTTGCCGGCGACGGCGGACTTAACCCGTGTACGGGCGAGCCGTTGCGGGAGGAGCGGTTCAGGATTTCCGACAACTACACGCGCTTCTATCTCCACTACATCGAGCCACGCCGGAAGATGGTGGAGAAAGACCTCTTTGAGTTCTCGTCGTTGGAGCAGCTCAACGGACTGGAAGCGATGTTTGGTCTCCAGTTCGAGAATCTTGTGCTGAACAACCTCCAGACGCTGTTCCCGATGTTGGGCCTCGACACGTCGCTTGTGCTGTCCGCCTCGCCCTACTTCCAGCGTGCGGCGGTCGGGCGCGAGAGATGCCAAATCGACCTGTTGATCCAGACCCAGCGCATGCTGATGGTTGTGGAGATCAAGCGTCGTCGCGAGATCGGCCGCGAAGTCATTGACGAGGTGGATGAAAAGGTCAAAAGGTTGAAATACGGCAGCAATCTCTCTTTGCGTACTGCGCTAGTCTACGATGGAAGGCTGTCGTCTGCGGTTGCCGCCGACCACTATTTTGACTTCCTCATACCTGCTTCTCGGTTCTTCATCCCGTAAGGGGCTTGAGGGGCTTGCGCGAAATTTGACCTCGATGGTCAGATTCTGATATACTCTTTATCGTTTCTGTGAAAGGAAAGATATGGAGAATCTGATTCTGACAGGTTACGGCTGGACCGAATACGCGGTCGCGGCGGCGATTGCGCTGAAGGGTCTCGGCGGCCTCGCCGACGTGGCGGGCGTCAGCAAGCGGCGTCTCCCCGAGCTGCTGGAGGCGACGGCGAAGGGCGTGCGGGACATCTACATCCTCGGCGTGGCGCTCGGCGGCGACGAGGAGCGCCTCGCGGACGCGCTGAAGGCGCTGCGCCGGCGCGGCGTGGCGGTGACGTGGATTAGCGCCGTGGCGGCGAGCGAGTCGCAGGGGCGGGACGTCCTGCCGCACTTGACGGCCGTCGTGGACGAGACGGTGGACTTGCCCGTCCTGGTGGGGCGCACGTTCGACGTGGACGTCGAGCCGTTCAGGCCCTACACCGAGGAGGGCGGGCGCGTGTCCGCCGTCGTGCGGGACTATCGCGAGCTGTTCGAGGCGGCGCAGTTCTTCTACCGCTACTACCAGGATGAGAAGGTCTACGGCGCGGCGATCACCAGTCTCGCCGCGGGCGTGCTCCCCGCGGCGTGGGGCGAGGACGTGCGGCGGATCGTCGCGCACTACCGCCGTTACCGCGGGCGCGAGCTTGTGGGCAAGTCGCCGCAGATCCGCACCCTGCAGGAACGCGTCAACCGCATCGCGCTCTACCCCGACGCGCGCGTGCTCATCCTCGGCGAGAGCGGCACGGGCAAGGAGACGGTCGCGCAGCAGATCCACAACAAGTCCTCGCGCGGCAAGGAGCCGTTCTACGCGTTCAACTGCGCGA